>WTJL01000104.1 GCA_011524845.1 Flavobacteriales bacterium
TGGGCTTGGCCCAGCATCACCTTCAATTCCTCCATCCACACGTCCACGTGGGAGGAAGGATCCAACACCACTTGGGTGTCAAACCCCACGCACGAAAGCGTCAACGAATCGATGCCGTGCGGACACGACACGCGAAACGCACCCGCAGCATCGGTCGACGTGGCAAGGCCGCAAGGCCACGCCATCACCAACACACCCGGCAATTTCGAACTTGAGGAGGCTTGCAACACGTGACCTTCCACGGCCGTCGACGTTTGGCTCCACCCCATGCAGGAGAAAAGCACCATGGCGCACAATGCAAGGACTGCGCGCAGAACGTCAACCGTTTGGTCAAAGGCATGCCCCCATGGAATGTGATCCATGAGACAGGGAATTGAACAACAGACAAATCGGACGGAAACTCAACCGCGATGGGGCGGCCCGCGTCGTCCAGTAGTTGTCCAAAACAGCTGCTGTGCGTGCCCCGGGGTCACTTCCCCGATGCCACGTTCAGCGCGCCAGGTTTGCCAAGCCTTGGAAGCCTCCAAAGTCAGTGGAGGCACTTCCAGAGAGAACGTCCAGTCGCACAACTCGCACACGTGCTCGTGCTGGACAAGGCGGCTTTCTTCGTGCGGTCCCTCCCATGTGGAACACCCCTCGTGGTGATGGGCATGCTCCCCGTGGTGGTCATGGTGCGAGCAGCCAGACACCATGTGCCCGACTTGGTGCATGAACTCCAACCCCACCACCAAAGACCAAGTGGCCAGCAACGCGTATGCGGCGAGTCGGGCTGTGGTGGAGATGTGCTGGGATCGAATCACGATGGGATAAAATTAGCGTGGATGGTTGGGATTTGGCGTGAGACAGGCTGAATTGTGGAACTTTAAGGCATGGCGAAGGTGATGTTGATGTCCCTGGGGTCGCGTGGCGACATGGAGCCCTTTCTTGCGAAGGCGGAGGAACTCCTCGAGGAAGGACATGAAGTGGCCCTGTGCATGCCCGAGCAGTTCAAAGGCTTGGCGTCCGAGGTGTCTGCGAGGTGGTTTGGGATGGACCGTGCCTTTTTGGATTTGATCGAGAGTCCTGATGTGCAAAAGATCACAGGCCAAATCGGATCTCCGCTGTCCCGGCTAAGAACCATCCTCCAGCTGATGCGAAGCACCAAAGGCATCCAGCAACAGCTGATCCGAGACCAAAAACGCGCCGTCGAGGCTTTTCAGCCCCATCGCATCGTCTTTCACATCAAGTGCATCTACCCTGCCATGCTCGGGGCCACGCGTCAGTGCGACGTGGAATTGTTGAGCCCCATTCCTTGCATGATTCACCCCATCGCCGAGGAACCGCACATCGGATTTGGAACGCCGCGTGGGGCGTGGTGGAACCGACTCACCTACCGGCTCGCCAACCGGGTCATGATCAGCAAAAACATCCTCGACTTCGGTGGAGATCTGGCGCGCGAGTGGGGAATGTCCTTGGACCACCAGACCCTCTCCTCCTTTTTTCTCACCCAACTCCCGATTGAAGTCGCCACAGAACCGCAGCTTTTCCCGCGACCTGCGGAATGGCCGTCTCACGTTCGCATGACAGGATTTCGAGAACGTGACAAAGCGCGCCACTGGACCCCAGACCCCGCCCTCGAAGACTTCTTGGAAGCCAATCCTCGGCCCATGTACGTGGGGTTTGGATCCATGATCAATGGCCGGCCACGTGAAGTTGGACAAGCCATTGTCGATGCCGCAGAAGCTGTTGGCGTCCCTGTGGTGCTCAACGCGAGTTGGGGCGGCATTGAGCTCGAAGACGTCCCGCCGCATGCCTTCCTGGTGGACGACGTGCCGTTCGATTGGTTGTTTGCACGGGTGCGGGCCGTGGTTCACCACGGTGGATCGGGCACCACCCACAGCGCCCTTCGCTTCGGTGTGCCACAGCTGATCGTCCCTCACATCGCAGACCAACATTTTTGGGCGCGGTGCATCCAACGCCAAGGCATGGGCCTGCAGGGATTCCCCATCAAGGACCTCGACCGTGGCAAGCTTGAGGCCGCCTTCAAGACGTTGTTGGACATGTCGTGACCCGTACCTTGGGGGCATGAAACACCTTTTCTCCATCTGGCTTTGCGCAAGTGCATGCGCGCTCCTCTCTTTGGACGCCTCAGCCCAAAAGTGCAAGTACCTCCTCGACGAAACCGACCCCATGACCGAGGAACGCGTGCGACGGACCAAGATGACGTTGGAAGGCCGTGACTTTGTGGTCAATTACTACCGAAAAGCGGACGAATTCCGGGTGGAAATGGCGGTGGCCCTCATCGGGGAACGGAACTTCATTGTGGAGGAAGGCACGGAATTGAGCTTGAAGCTCGGCAACGGCGACATCGAGGCTTTCAAGGCCGCCCAGCGGGCCACCCCCATCAGCTACGTAGCGGGAACACAAGTCGCCACGAACTACAACGCCACCTTCCATTGCACCCAAGCCCAAATGGCGCTTCTGGCCGAGCACGGCTTTTCCGTCGCCAGCATCAAGCTTGGAGACGAGACCATCACCCGTGTGGTGAAAGAAAAAAAGGCGGGCAAGACCCAAGACAACGCCCGGTGCATCTTGGGCGACTGACATCGTTCCAGCT
>WTJL01000017.1 GCA_011524845.1 Flavobacteriales bacterium
CGAGCATGCGCCATGCCGCAATGCCATCCAAAGTCATCCGACGGAACATGAAAGCCGGCCAGCATCCAGGCCGATTCTTCAGCATGACAATCAGGTTGTTCCTGAAGTTGAGGTACGTCTTGAACGGGCTGAAGGTCGAAAGGGTCCCACCCCCCAAGTGCCTGACCGACACGGTGCCGGCGCACCCCACGCGGTGCCCCCGGTTTTTGAGGCGCCAACACAAATCGATCTCTTCCATGTGGGCAAACAGGGAGCCGTCAAATCCGTTCGCTTCGAGCCACGCAGACCTGCGAATGAAAAAGCATGCGCCCGACGCCCAAAACACCTCCCGGTTTTGCATCAGCCAATCGTCCACGGTTTCCACGGTTTGGAACATGCGACCAAGACAAAATGGATACCCATCCTTGTCCATCCATCCACCGGCAGCTCCCGCATGTTCGCAGAGGGAGGGGGCCAAATCCTGACGGATCAACGGACTTGCCACACTCCACGACTCCGTCTCCATGACCGCAAGCACAGGTTCAACCCAAGGTCCTTCCACGCGCACGTCCGAATTGAGCAACACATAGACATTGGCGTCTATGTGGGCCAACGCTCGATTGTAGCCTTCTGCGAAGCCCCAGTTTTGGCCCAACTCGAGCACCTTCACCTCGGAATGATGCTCCCGAAGCCACGACACGCTGTCGTCGCTGCTTCCATTGTCAGCCACCCAAATGGCATCCTCAGACGAGGTGTGGGCGACGACGCTGGGCAAATACGTCTCCAAATGGTGACGGCCGTTCCAATTCAGAATCACCACCGCCACCGAGGTTGTGTTCGGTTGCGTCATCATCTGGGATTGAAAAAGAGATCCTCAGGTTCTTCGCCTGAGAAGGAGTCCCTTGGATTCAGACGATTTTCCATCGATTGAGACACCTGAACCGTGTTTTCACGTGAGCGGAGTTGGGAAAGCCAGTCCTCGTTTTGGCGTTCGCCGAGCATGTCGCTGTGCAGCAATTCAAAACATTCTCCCACCACATGCGGCGCGAAAAAGAGGAACCTCTTGTTGTTGAACCTGCCGGCCTTGTGGTAATGCCAAATTTCGTAAGGGTAGTAGTCCGTTTCGTGGTGTCGCTTGACCACGGTGTTGGGCTTGCCAAACCGCAGGTAGATGTTGCCCATTTCGGTCAAGCTGCCTTGACCGTATTTGCACGCACCGTATTGCTCGTTCACATGGGCAATGCGTTCGCAATACTGCCGATGTCTGGCCTCTGCTTCAGGGAACGACGCGCTTCGCTCCACCCAAAACCCAGTGAGGTATTGACGCATTTGGTCGACATCGCCGGTGGGAATCAACACTTGCTGGATGGTGTTTTGCTCATTGGTGGAGGCCAAGGCCAAATGATCTTCCAAATGCTGAATCAACGCATCCTTGGACTCCAAGTCCGACAGCGAGGACAGCAAGGCATTCGATGCCATTCCAGCACCACCGGAGCCTGTGGCTGGTGCACCCTGTTGGTCCGTCGCACGAGAACCCAGGCGGACGTCCCTTTGAACAATGACCTGGCCCTCTCGGGTCTGCGCCTCGAGTTTCAGGACGGGAGAAGAGGGGGAAGGGGAAGAAGGGGTGCAGGGAAGCGCTTCAAACAAAGGCACCACCACAGACGCCTTTTTGCGCGCATATTTCGTGGCCGAGGGGTCCCATTGGCCATCGGCATCGGCCCAACCGTAGCGGAACAGAAACAAAGAATCTTGTCCCACGATGTCGACCACACCGTGCAATTCCGTGTAAAAGCGGGCAGACGAGGCGTTCAGCGGAATGGATCGACCGACCTGCGGAATCAAATCAAGGCCACTGTGGACCATTTCAGGTCGGCTCATGGCTGTGGCGGGTGCATGGGTGCTGACCACCATGGCATCCGAGAATTCAGGCAAGCCACCCACAGGAACACGCACATCGGCATTATGTAACCATAGGGTGCCGCCTGAATGGGTGACATTCCACTCAATGGACACCGAGCCAGATGGCACTGGAATGCGCCGTACATGCACGTGCTGAAGCGTCACGGAATCCTCCACAGCTGGGCGGGCCAAGACCTTGTCCTTGTGGAAGCCGAGGATCTCTGAATCTCTCGTCGCCACCAAAGTGACCGTCAGGCTGTCGGACGCAGTCGATGCATCCGATTGCCACGCCAATTGCACCTCAGCGTACGCGTCGCCATTGGGCAACCGCTGCACAAGCACGTCACCAAGCCAATTGGATTGGGCCATCGCTGCGGGTGTCACAAGGACCAACAGCAATCCCAAGCACCAGGATAGAATTCGGCAATCAAAACAGAAGCCTGAGAATCGCTCAGATGAAACCGAACTGGACAACAGGTCGGCAAAGGCGAAAATGAATCGTTGTTGAAGCACGGCTTGAAATTAAGGTGGAACGAACGACGCCAGTAGAACTGTGCATGCGTTCTGAATTTTCTAGGCACAAAAAAACGCCCGCTGATGCGGGCGCTTCGTTGTTGGCGGAGGCTGAGGGATTCGAACCCCCGGTACCTTTCGGCACGCCGGTTTTCAAGACCGGTGCAATCGACCAACTCTGCCAAACCTCC
>WTJL01000041.1 GCA_011524845.1 Flavobacteriales bacterium
GATTTGGGCTTGAAGCCGACGTCCATGATCGACATCAGCGATGGACTGTCCAGCGAAATCATGCACCTCGGCACGTCGTCTCGTGTGGGGTTCAAAGTCTACGAGGACAAGCTGCCCATCGACCCGAAGGTGTACGAAACCGCCCGTGAATTCAACCTCGACCCCACCCTGTGCATGCTGAGTGGTGGAGAGGATTACGAGCTGCTGTTCACTGTCAAACAGGACGATTACGAAAAGGTGCGCAACCACCCCAAGTTGAGCGTGATTGGCCATGCCGTGGCCGCGCCCGATGCGTTCACGTTGGTGACCAAAAACGGCCCCGAGGTGCCGCTTCAAGCCCAGGGATGGGACGGCATCAAGGGCAAAGAATCCCAAGACAAAGAGGCCTGAGCGATGTGCGGCATCGCGGGCATTCACGGACTGGAGGCGTTTGACGGTCTGAACGACGCCACCCGTCGTGTGGGCTTGATGGTCGACGCGTTGGCGCACCGTGGACCCGATGCCGAAGGCGTGTGGACGGACCAAGAACACGTGGTCTTGGGCCACCGCAGGCTGAGCATTTTGGACACAGGTGAGGGCGCCAACCAGCCTTTTGTGATCGGCGACGACACCCTTGTGTTCAACGGGGAGGTGTACAATTACCTCGAACTGCGGAGGGAGCTGGAAGGGGAGGGTGCCCATCGGTTTGTCACGCAAGGCGACACCGAGGTGGTCCTTGCGGCCCTGCGGCATTGGGGACTGGAAAGGGCCCTGAACCGCTTCAACGGCATGTTTGCCTTGGCGTGGTGGTCTGGTTCCCAGCGCCGGTTGGTGTTGGCACGCGACCGGATGGGCATCAAGCCGTTGTATTGGCACCAGACCCCTCAAGGCACCGTGATGTTTGCGTCCGAAGTCCGGGCTTTGCTGCAATCCGGCAAAGTTCCGCGGACGCTCCACCGGGGGTCGTTGGCCGACCAATGGATGTACGGCACGGTGCATGCGCCGTCCACCATTGTCCAAGACGTTCAGCTCCTCGAGCCCGGATCGTTGCTTGTGGTGCACGACGACGAGCTCCACACGGCCACATGGTGGGACCCGGCCGACGAAGCCCTCGGAGAGCCTTCGCTGGACGCCCCCGGGCGACGCACACGCATCCGAGAGCTTTTGGCCGATGCCGTGGCGCTGCGGATGCGGTCGGACGTGGAGTACGGGGCGTTCTTGTCGGGGGGCATCGACTCCAGCGCGGTGGTGGGTCTGATGAGCGAGGTCTCTTCCCAGCCCGTCCAAACCTTCAGCGTGACCTTCGCCGAAGCCGAGCTGGACGAAAGCCCATGGTCGCGCGCCGTGGCCCAACGGTTCCAGACCGACCACCACGAAATTCGGCTGACGCCGGACGATTTTTTGGCGCAGGTCCCCACAGGCCTCGACGCCATGGACCACCCCAGTGCCGATGGACTCAACACCTACGTCGTCAGCGGCGCCACGCGCAGGGCTGGTGTGAAAGTCGCGTTGAGTGGTCTCGGCGGAGACGAGCTCTTTGCCGGTTACCCTGTGTTTGAACGCAGTGCGCAACTGGCCAAACTGAATTGGCTTGGATCGTGGCCCAAAGGCGGCCGACGGTTGCTTGGCCGTCTGCTTGTGGCTGCCCGCCCAGGCATGACGTCTCGAAAAAAAGCAGAGATTCTGGGAGGGCATTATTTCGACGTGGCGCACACCTATCCAGTGTCGCGTCAGATGTTCCTGCGCGCCGACCTTCAGCGCATGCTGGCGGCGGACGTGCCGTTGACCAACCCGGTGTTTCAATGGCTTGTCGCTGAATTGGCGCCCGGTCGCAAGTCCTTTGGGTTGCCGTTTTTGAGTCAGGTGAGTTTGGCCGAAATGCGCACCTACATGGGCCACACGTTGCTTCGAGACGCCGATCAGTTCAGCATGGCGCACGCCTTGGAGGTGCGCGTGCCCTTCTTGGACCACCGTCTTGTGGCCGCCGCGCTGGCGTCCCCTGACGGCCAAAAATTCCCCACCTCGCCCAAGCGTCTGTTGGTGGAGTCCTTGGACGGCCTGCTGCCGGACAACGTGGTGAACCGTCCCAAGATGGGGTTTGTGCTCCCGTGGGACTCGTGGATGCGCGGTGCCTTGCGCGACGTCTGCACCTCCGGCTTGCAGAGCCTGAAGGACCGCGCTTGGGTTCAGTCGGACGCCGTGGCGGAGATGGAGCGCAGCTTCATGGCGGGCGACCCGACGTGGTCTTGGAGCCGGGTGTGGTCCCTTGCCGTGCTTGGAGACTACCTTGAGCGCCATGGCCTTGAATGATGCGACATCCTCGGCGCCATTGCGCGTGCTTGCCGTGGTGGAATGGTACCCGCCGGCGTACAAAGCGGGGGGGCCGATCCGAAGTGTCTACAACCTCATTCAGCTGTTGAACGCCCAAACCTCCCACCCCCTCGAAGTGGTGTGTGGGCCCCGCGATTTGGGCGATGAGGAACCTTTGGCTGGCATTGTCTGCGACACGCCCCACGACCAAGACGGCGTGAGGGTGACCTACGCGTCGTCGCTGTCCTTGGCGTGGTGGCGGGCCAAGTTGCGCGGCACCGCGGATGCGCCC
>WTJL01000010.1 GCA_011524845.1 Flavobacteriales bacterium
GCCCATCACCGCCAGCGCTCAGGACATCCTCGACTTGCTGCTCGAGTCCTACAAATGAAAAACTGAGGTCGCCTTTTCAGGGGCATTTGCTTTGCTCGTGGGGTGCCTCTTGCTTAGCAAACCTCTCCAAACGCGCTGAGTACTGCCAAGACGTCGTTGACGCCTACCGTACCGTTGTCGTCAAGGTCTGCGCTGCAATCGGTTTGGCATCCAAACTCCCCCAGCACGAGCAAGACGTCCCCCACACCGACCGCACCGTCGCCGGTCAAATCTGCAGGACAAGGTTGATCGCCGGGCCCCGCATTGGGCGCGTTGGGGGTGGGAGGGGTGGAGGTGTTGGGGACAAAGGTGGTCCACGTCTCGCTGCCGTCGGTTTCCCGGCCGTAGCTCGTATTGGGGAGCTGCTGGACGTCCCATTCGATGTGATCCACACAGCGCCAGCCAAACGTGTCCCACACACTCAAAATGAGGTCGTCGGCACTTGACTCGATGTTGAACGACGTGTGAAGTGGTCCGTCTTCGAGATCGTTGTCGCACCACAACACGCGGTGGTCGCCGGCGTCCACGGTGAAAGAAGGGAAGGTGAAGCGCTGGGGTTCACTGCGGCGGTTGGTGAGGTGAAGCCCTTGGACGTTGCTGGGCGAGTTGCCCACGTTGACGATTTCCACCCAGTCGGCGTAGCCCCCTGCTTCGTCCGTAACGAAAGTGTTGTTGAGGGCCATGACTTCGTTCAGACGGAAGGGCACCTCCTGGGAGCGGCTGATCCACACTTGACCAGGTGCACAGGGGTCTGTTGGCTGCGCTCCGTCGCTGTAAGTGGCCGAGCAATACCAGCTGACCTGGTCCACACCCGGGAGGTGAATCTTGAGGCCATGTCGGCCGTCGGAGGCCAACCCATCGCCGCTCACTCCGTCGTCGTTCATGGCCCATTCTTCGAAGGGGCCGCCGTCCACGCTGAGATGGAGTTGCACAGACAAAGGAGAGCCCGCTGCTTCAGCCTTGACACGCAAAGTGTCGTCCACCACAGGCGTGTACACCCATGCTTGAATGTCCCGAGGGAATTGGGCATCTGCCGTTTGGATGAAGGCTGAAAAAGCGCGGGTGTCCACGTACGAGGCGATGCCCTGCGTCACGTGTCCACCCCATGCTGTGGTCAGGCTGTTCAGGAAGGCGTCGTCGTTGAAGCCATAGTCGAGGGTTCGGTAGCTGTCTTCCAACGCGGCGTCGGTGATGAGCGTGCGCAGGGTGTTCCCATGCTGGAGCCACGCCGCACCGCTGAAGGACCCACTTTCGGTCAATTCTCGGATGTACCACCCCAACCGCGTTCGGTATTGCTCGACCTGCATCATGCGGTCGTACAGAGGTTTGGTGCCCCATTGGTCCCAATCGTACACGTATTGGTTCGCCCAGTTGCCGCCCCACTCGATGCCCAAGGTGTTGTCGGGGTCGTAGCAAATCATCATCAGGCGTCCATCGGAAGGGCGCTCGTAGAGGTAGAAGTTGTTTTGGTTGCCGATGTAGTTGTCCCAGTGGCCCACCAAGATCTCAGCCGCAGCGAGTTTCAGAAAACCATCGACGTCGAATACGGCCTCGAGCGCGCATTCAAAGTCGTCGTCGCTGGCCGTGCCCACCGTGTGACACAAGTCGCGAATGGCGGAGTAGTCGTCAACGGTTTGGTTGGTTTTAAGCTCGTAGGTGCGCTGTTCGACATTCCAAGGAGGATTGAATTTGTAGGCCTCAGGGTCGTTGCCAAGGTCGGCCAAATCCGCGGGGTAGGTGCATTTCCACAAGTTGCCGTGGTCGTGCTTGAACCGCTTCTTGAGGAAATTCTCGTCGACGTGCTCAACGTTGATGTACACCCCTTTGTACTCTTCGTTGATGTACAGCCTCACGTGACTGACTCGCGGGGCAACGTAGCCTTGGGCCCGCATGTACTCCCACACCATCCGAGCACGCAGCATGGAGGGATCGTTGTGGTTGCCATTCAGGTTGAGCTTCTCCAAGGCATTCCACGCCCCTCCGGGGGTGAAGGAGTTGAAGCTGACCTTGAAGCTTTTTTTGGCGGCGTTGCGCGACGTGTTCCCGCGAAGCCGGATGCCCACGTTGGTCACCGTGTCGGTGCCCGCAGAGCTCTCGTAGACGAAGGTGCCTGGCCATTCGATGTTGGAGTAGGCGTTGTCGGGATTCAGAATGAAGTCCAAATCGTCTTGCGCCAGCGTCAACCGCACGGTGGCCACTTCGTCCGCCAAAAAGGCAGGACCCAAAGCCGGCACGTAGTCTTGAGCGAGGCTAGGCAACGCGATGGCGGCTAGATAGACCACAGAAAGCAGGCGTGTCATGGGAGACCGTGAAGAAGTCATGGAGAAAGGGGAAAGTGTCAACCCAAGGTACGAATCGGTGCGCGGAGTCCGTTGAGGAAGTCCTTGACCGCCATGGCGGGCTTGCCCTGTGGTTGAATGCGGGTCAATTCGAGGACGCCCTCGCCGCATTGGACGTGCAGGTGCTCTTTGCCCGCGTGCACGGTGCCGGGCTGGCCGCCAAAGTCCAGGTCGGTGCGCCGAGAGGTGTGGACGCGCAGGCTTGCGCCGTCGGGCAAGGTGGTCCAAGCTCCAGGAAAAGGGTTCAATCCACGAACCTGGTTGTGGATTTCAGCCGCAGGCTTTGTCCAATCGATGCGGCCGTGTTCCTTAAACAGTTTGGGCGCCTCTTTGCGGACCGCACCGTCTGCTAAGAGCGAGTCTTGGGGAACGGGATGGGCGGTGCCGGCTGCGATCTCGTCGACGGTGCGCACGAGCAAGTGCTTTCCGGCGTCGAGCAACCGGTCGTGAACGTCCCCAGTGGTGTCGTCGGGTCCAATGGCCACTTCGACGCTGCCGAGCACGTGGCCGGTGTCGATTTCGTGCTTGAGGAGGAAGGTGCTGGCGCCCGTGGTGGTTTCGCCATTCAGAACCGCCCAATGGATCGGGGCCGCTCCGCGGTACTGGGGCAGAAGCGACCCATGCAGGTTGACCGTGCCCAAACGCGGACGGTTCCACACCACTTCCGGCAGCATGCGGAACGCCACCACCACACCGAGGTCGGCGTCCCACTCGTCCAGCATCGCGTGGAATTCCGGGGACTTCAGTTTCTCAGGCTGGGCGAGGGGAAGGTTGTGTGCCAGAGCGACCTGCTTCACTTCAGAGGCCCGCAACGTGCGCCCACGACCCGCCGGCCGGTCTGGTGCAGTGACCACGCCAACCACCTTGTGTTGGGACTGGAGCAACTGCTCAAGGCATGTGGCCGCGAATTGGGGTGTGCCCAGGAAAAGGATGCGCAAGGACTCAGAACTCGACTGCGAAGAACTCATGGTGCAAAGGTCACTCAGTGGAGCCCTCGTTCAACGACGGGTGGCCTTGCCGCCACGGCAGGGACCACAGCCCCACGGAAGCTCCTCCAATCATGCAGAGGAAATAGACCCAATCCGCCCTCCAGATGACGTCGATGGGTTGGGGCCAAACCAGCGTCAAACTGTACGCCACCACGACGTACAAGCCTACTGAAACCAGTTCAATGACAAACACTTGGTTCGTGAAGCCAGCGCCCTGAAGCACAGACACCAAAATGGAGGACAACGCGTAGAACTGAAGCGCCACAAAAGCGGTGCCCAAGGTGGCGGCCATGGCCTCCCTTCCTGGAGAGGCGTTGAAGAAGTGTCCCGCGAGCCAATCGGGGTAGGCGATGTACCCGTGGGTCAGCAGCCAGACACCGCCGTAGCTCAGGAGCGCCAGCTTGACAATCGCGGGCACCAATTCAAGATGACGGCCTTCGCCGATGAGCGTGCTGACCACGGTGCGGGTGGTTTGGCCTAACCCACTGCAAATGACAAACGCCAGCATGAACGCGTTGCGCGTCAAATGACTGACCTTGAGTTCCATCATGCCGACGCGTTCGACAAAGAAGAAGAACGAGGCCCACGTCGCGATGGTCATCCCAAATTGCCCCATGACCGGCGCGGACAGGGACCACCATTGGCGTTCCATGCTGCGATTCCGAGGCGCGAGGCCCATGAACGAAGCGGGATGGGTGCGGCGACGTGCCCATTGCCACGCGAACAAGGCTCCGACGGTCTCTGCCACGAGCGAGGCGTAGGCGGCGCCCTGCGCGCCCATGGCCGTTCCGCCCCACCAGCCTTCGACCCACATGGCGTCGAGGACCATGTTGGTGCTGGCCATGAGCGAGGCGAGGATCAGAATGGGACGGGTTTTGGCCTGGCCGATCCAATCGGATTCCACTGCCATCAAAACCGAGAAGGGAATGAGCCCCCATGCACGCACGCCCAAAAACGGCTCAAAGACCGCCTGGACGTCGGGGTTTTGGAGGAGCAGTTTCCAGCCGCCAAGGGCATTCACGCCGAGGACAATCGCCGCCAAACCGATTCCCAAAGCCGCCATGCAGAGGCGTCCCGTGCGAAAGGCCTGGGCCATTTGGGCAGGGTGTTGCTGGCCTTTGAACCGAGAGACAAGGATTTGGATGCCTACGCCGCCTCCCATGATCACCATGGTGAACGTGAGGTAGATGAGTCCGGCGTTGCCCGCACCGTTGATTTGGAGTTCGCCGGCGCGGCTCAGGAAGAAATTGTCCGTGAGGACCACCAAGAATTGCACGAGGCTGCCGAGGGAAATGGGGACGGCGATGCGAAGCAGGTTTCTGACGTCGGTGCCCAACGGCTCATGCACGGCGTTTGAATCGGTCATGGTCAGGGCAGCAAGGTGGGAGGCGGCGTCAAGCCGTGACGTGCGAGGATGCCCCGCGCGTGACGAACAGACTTGTAGATCCACTCGGCATTCAACACGGCTTGTTCGTCTTCGTGCAACTGCCAAGGGAGGGAGGAGGCTTCCAAACGGCCGCGAAGCCGGTTCATCAAAATGGCCGCGGCCACGCTGATGTTGAAGCTCTCAGCGAATCCGTGCATGGGAATTTCGATGAACGCGTCCGCATGGGACATCATGAAGTCCGATGCGCCCGAAAACTCGGTGCCCATGACCAACGCTACGGGTTTGTCCAACGGCAAAGTCTCGGGGGTGAATCCCTCGGCGTGGGGAGAGGTCACCACCAACTGAATGCCCTTGGACTTGATGGATTCGACGCAGGCCAGTCGGGGGTCAGGTGCTTGGAGGTACCGGTGAAGGTTGAGCCATTGAGACGCCCCTTTGGCGACGCCTTTGTTGCGCGACCAGGCGTTTTCGTTCTCGATGAGGTGCACGTCCAAAAGTCCCAGCCCGTCTGCGCTGCGCATGACGGCGCTGGCGTTTCGGCTCTGGTACACGTTTTCGAGGACGACTGAAATGTGCCGGGTGCGTTGGGCCGCGACCTGCTCAAGTTTGGCCAAGCGCGCTTCCGTCACCAAGGGACGCAGCACCTCGGCACATGCATGGGCATGGGCGACATCGGCGGCAGTGGGACGGGGATAGGGCACGGCACAAATGTGGGGGCAAAAAAATCCCCTCACCGGAGTGAGGGGACTTCAACAATCAGTGTGGGTTGACCAATCAGACAGTCAAGCCAGCGCCAGCCTTGAACTTCACAACGTTCTTGGCAGCGATTTTGATTTCAGCACCGGTCTGTGGGTTGCGGCCCGTACGAGCAGCGCGGTGGCTCACAGAGAAAGAACCGAAACCAACGAGAGAAACACGGTCGCCAGACTTGAGGGCACCGTGGATGGCACCGGTAGTGGCGTCGAGAGCGCGGGCAGCGTCTGCCTTAGAGAGACCTGCACCTGATGCGATTGCATCGACCAATTCAGACTTGTTCATGAGTATGAGTTGAGGTTAAACAAAAAACTAGCTCGGCCAAATGTATACGCGCATTCTCAGCGCTGGCAAGGGATAGCGGGCGTTTTGGGCCATTTTGTGGACAAACCGCAATTCCATGTTGATAAGGGTGGCTTTTTTGCCGTGTTTCAGCCGGATTTCCCGCGTTCTACGCGGGTTTCAGGCGAACCTCGAGGTCGCTCAAACGGACTTGACGGGGGTCGGACGCACCCACTCCAAGACCAAGGACCCTGCCGCAAGGGCCAAATATTCCGGTCCGGTGACCCCCACCACCCAGTGCTGTCCGGCGGACACCAGACATGCCACCACGGCAAGACTGGTTCGCACGATGCCAAGAAATTCGGTGTCACGCGATGGATCGATTTCAAGGCGGTGTGTTCCGGCGCCCATGCCGTGGGAGGCCAAACACACCCACGGTGCGACAGCCGATGGCAAGGCAACGATTCCCGCCACTGCAAACGCAGCGCCGAGAAGGTGAAGTCCCAGGTGGACGCGTCGGGGCAATTGAGGCATGGCACAAAAGTAGGGGGGCGCGCTGCACAATACCTTCGCGGCATGAAGGAGATCACGCCCTACCGTCCAGAAATTCGATTCTCAGACGTGGACGCCTACGGCATTGTGCACAACGCCACATACATCGTGTACCTCGAGCAGGCGCGCATCCATTGGTGGCGCCAGGCCATGGGCGAAGGCACATGGGATTGGGCCAAGGTGGGGGTGTTGGTCGCGCACCACTCCATCGATTATCTCCGTCCCGTGCGGCTGGGGGATGAGTTGGAGATCCAGAGCCACATCGGCGAGCTCGGCAACAAAAGCATGGACGTCCATTACGAATTGACGTGCGGGGGGCATCCTGTCGCCCGGGCGAAAACCGTGCTGGTGTGTTTCGATCACCAAACCAAAGCCACCATCCCCGTCCCAGAAGCTTGGCGAGAGGCCCTCGAGGCCCTCAACGGTGAATGACCCACACCTTGTGCTCCCAAGATTCCAAGGTGTCTCCTTGGCGAATGGACACGGGTGTCAAGGTGCCGTCTGGCTGAAGTTCTTCGACCGCCACCGCATCTTCCAGCCAAGCGGAGACGTTGGGCCATGGCAAGTCTCTCGTTTCTGAGGCGGCGTTGACCACGGTCACAATCCGTGCATCGTCTTGTTCACGCGCGAAGCCATAGACGCCTCGCTTCGGGAAGAAATGCTCCATGTCGCCCTGAAATGCTCGACCGTAGGTGCGACGCACCTGCAGCAATCCGTG
Source organism: Flavobacteriales bacterium (assembly GCA_011524845.1). GTDB lineage: Bacteria > Bacteroidota > Bacteroidia > Flavobacteriales_D > Sanyastnellaceae > UBA11663. Next base: position 7,060 of record WTJL01000010.1, read on the forward strand.
CACGTGGCTGTACCATGCTTGTTCATCTGGCGTTCGTCCCGCTTCGGTGAAGGCGTCGCGCGGGTCCTCCGACCACCCACCGGGCATGTCTTGTCGCACCTTGCCGTCGGGCTCGCACCGGGTGTCAAACCCGAGCTCCGTGCCGTAGTAGAGGCACGGTGTCCCGCGGCCCATCAACAGCATCGCCAAGCCTGCGCGCGCTTTGTTTTTGTCTCCCGCTTCGGCAATCCACCGATGCGTGTCGTGGTTGTCCAAGAAAGTCACAAGTGTTTGGGGGTTGGGATAGAGGAAGTCCTCGGCCAGCACTTCATACACGGCACCAATGCCGTGTTCCCAACCCTCGCCTTGTTCCATGGCCTCTTGCATGGCGAAATGCCATGCAAAATCCACCGCCCCGTCGAGTCCCGTGACGTCGCCCCAACCAAAGCCCGATCCTTCGAGCAAGGCCGCTTGTTTGGCCGAGCCGTATACCCACGCCTCCGAGAACATGAAGCACTCTGGAAACGACTTTGAAATGCGTTGGGTCATGGCGGCCATGGCGTCCTGCTGGCCGTATGTGTAGGTGTCGATGCGAAGCCCGTCGATGCCCACTTCGGCCATCCACCACAGCATGTTGGTGCCCATGTACCGTTGCAAGTCCGGATTCAGTTGGTTCATGTCCGGCATCATGCGGTCAAACCAACCGTCGTTGAATCCAGTGACGTCCGGAGCTTGGCGGTGCGGATCCATGACCACGCCACTGCGGTAGTTGGTTCGTTTGGCCTCAGAAAATTCACCTTGCCATTGATGCACCCAAGTGCTGTCCACAGGATGGGTCAGGAGGCGGTGCAGGTTGCCCCAGTGGTTGGGCACCCAGTCGTGCACGATGCGAAGCCCGCGGGCATGGGCCTCGCGCGTCAGCGTTTTGTAGTCGTCGAGGGTGCCCAGCCGAGGATCCACTTGGTAGCTGTCTGTGCACGCGTAACCGTGGTAGGAGGTCTTGGCCAAATCGTTGGCCACCACCGGCGTCATCCAAATGCCGCCAATGCCCAAGTCTTGGAGGTAGTCCAGCTTGGACGTGACTCCGGCCAAATCTCCACCGTGGCGTTTGTACATCTCGCCTCGGTCAATCCCACGCTCCAATTGTCCTTTGATGTCGTCGTTGTCTTCGTTCCCGTTCGCAAAGCGGTCGGGCATGATGAGGTACATCACAGGCGCTTCTTCCCATCGATCGTAGCGGTTCGCAGGCAGGGCAGGGGCGACGTGGAAGGGCACCGATCGACGTCGGCCTCGTTGGGGCGTGAGTTGAATGGACACCTCCTTGTCAACGGTCGCTGCATGGAGGTCCAGCTCTACCCACACGTGGCCGTCCAATGCTGCAGGACGCCATGCCATGACCTTCACCTCGTCGTCGTCACATGTCACGTTGTCCACTGCGCCTAGGTCCGCGCCGGAAATGAGCACCTCCACCTGACCGCCTTCAAGGTTGCTCCACCACCCGGGAGGGTCCACGGTCCATTGCGCCGACGACATCAAAGGGTTGAGAACCAAGGTGATGGTCCATATGGTGAACGAGAATCGTCGTCGTGGAATAACCAACAATGTTGACAAATAGCTGTGCATGAAATGCGGTGTTTTGGTATCCAAAGTGGCGCGAAGTTCGGCGTGATTGCCACTAAGTTTGCACAAAGTGTCATTATTACACCAATCATTCAACGATTCTCTATGAAACATTTGTTCTCCTTCCTCGCTGCGGCCATGTTGGCTTCTGCAGCGTGGGCCCAAACCACAGTGACCCTCACGGTGGACATGACCAACGAAGACGTCAGCATGGATGGCGTTCACGTGGCCGGCAACTTCCAAGGTTGGGATCCTGCAGCGACTCCCATGACCGACAACGGCGACGGCACCTGGTCGCACACCTTCACGGTGGATTCAGCGGCAACCTACCAGTACAAGTACGTCAACGGAAATGCGTGGGGCACAGACGAAAGCGTGCCTGGCGCGTGTGCCTTTGACGGCAACCGTCAAATTTCTGTGGACGGCATGATGGGGGAGGTGTCCTCCCTCGCGTGCTTTGGCAACTGCGCGGCCTGTGGCATGACCACGGTGCGTTTCCGCGTGGACATGGCCAACGAGGAAGTGTCTCCGTTCGGGGTGCACGTCGCAGGTGACTTCCAAGGTTGGGATCCTGCCGGCACGGAATTGACCGACGAAGACGGCGACATGGTGTACGAGACGATCCAGTCGTTTGACGCAGACAGCGCCGACCAGATCGTGTTCAAGTTCATCAACGGCAGCGACTGGACCGACCCCAACGAGCTCATTGACGTCGCGTGCGGCGACGGCACGGGCAACCGCGTGTTGGCCCTCGACGCCAGCGACATCGTGCTCGCAGCCAACGAGGCGGGCAGCGCGTACTGCTTCAACTCTTGTGAGACCTGCGTCGAGCCCTTGGCTGTGACCTTCAACATCGACATGAGCGTTGTGGCGTCTGTGTCTGAAAACGGCGTTCACCTCGCCGGTTCTTTCCAAGGATGGGATCCAGCCGGAACGCCATTGAGCGACAACGGCGACGGCACGTGGAGCGTGACCGTGGAAATGGAGCCAGGCACGTACGAATTCAAGGTCATCAACAGCAACGCGTGGGACGGCAACGAAGAAAACATGGAAGGCTCTGGTTGCAACAACGGCGGCAACCGCATCGCGACGTTTGACGCGGACAACAACGTGTACGAAGCGTGCTTCAACACATGCCCTGGCGAGTCTTGCACGCCCGATCCTGATCCCGCAGACATCACCTTCCGTGTGAACATGGCGAACCAAGAATTGGCAGAAGGTCAAGCGGTCTTTGTGTGGGGCGGGTTCACTGGCTGGCAAGGAGGTGCGATTGAAATGACCGACGCTGACGGCGACGGCATTTGGGAGCACACTGAAAACATTTCCGGCGGCGCCAACGTGGACTACAAGTACAGCATCGGTCACCCCAACGACGAGGGTGTCATCGAGGAAGACGGTGTGTACGTGCTCGACGGCGACACCACCAACTGGGTGGCTGCAGGCTGCGGCGTGGACAACGGCTTCGGCGGCTACAACCGTCGTCACGTTCGTTCTGGATTGGCAGAAGTGTTGGACGTGGTGTGCTTCAACGCATGCAGCGATTGCGATGATTTGACATCGCAAATCTCTGGATGCACGGATTCAATAGCCACGAATTACGATGCCGACGCAGTCGTTGACGACGATTCCTGTGTTTACAACGATGACTGCAGTTTGGCTTGTGGCCCAGGAACGTACTGGGATGCTACTGATCAATTGTGCCTTCCCATCATATCCGCAGACTTGGACCTAGATGGCTGTGTCGGCTCTTCTGATTTGCTTGAGCTTTTAACTCAGTTCGGCCTTTGCAACTGACGACTTCGGGGATTTCAGCATCACAAGTGGACCCAGCAGGACAGAAGCCGAACACCATTAACCCCGATTTGGTCATGTAAGAATTGGACCCTTAATCAGCATCTTGAACGCATCGGACAG
>WTJL01000209.1 GCA_011524845.1 Flavobacteriales bacterium
ACCGTCAAGTCTCGCAGCGAAGGAACTTTTTTGATCGGACGGTTCAGGACGTCCTTGAATTCTTTTGCCGTGTTGTGGATCAAGTCCAAGTCCTCGGACGTCAAACCCCGAATGCCGAGTAGGCTGCGTTGCGAAAGTGTGTTGGAGGCACTCATGCTGGCTTCGAATTCAAAAGAATGACACGGTCGGCGTGGTGTTCTTCACGCCACTCCACTCGGACGTGCTGGGCGCCAATGCTGTCGACGTGTTTGCCAATGTAGTTGGGCTCAATGGGCAGCTCTCGGGAGAACCGTCGGTCGATCAACACCGCCAAGGCCACAGACAACGGACGTCCATGGGCCAGCAGAGCATCCAGGCCCGCCCGAATGGTGCGCCCTGTAAACAAGACGTCGTCCACCAGGACCACATGCCGTTGTTCCACCGTAAAATCCATGGCGTTTTCATTGGGAGACAAAGGCTTCTCGTGGGTCCGGAAGTCGTCCCGGAAGAACGTCACGTCGAGCTTCCCACAATTGATCTCTGTGCCTGGAAGCAATTCCTCCAATCGCTCTTTCAAGCGTTCGGCCAGTCGAGAACCCCTGGGCTGGAGCCCCACCAAATCGGTGTTTGAAAAATCGTGGTGTTCGATCAACTGGTGGGCCAGTCGGTCGAGAATGAGCGCGAATTGCGCTGGAGGAATCAGAACGTGGTTCTGCATGCTTGGGGGCAAAGATACGGGCAAAAAAAAGGAGACCCGCAGGTCTCCTTTCTTCAAAATGAGGTTGGAGTGATCACTCCTTGTCGTCTTTCTTGTCATCCTCTGCAGGGGCGTCCTCTGCAGCGGGAGCGTCTTCAGCCTTGGGCGCTTCTTCAGCAGGAGCTTCCTCCTTCTTGGCAGCAGCCTTCTTCTTGGGCGCAGCCTTCTTCTTGGGCGCGGCCTTCTTGGCTTCCTTCGCTTCCTCTTCAGTGCCGCCTTCCATTTGCTCTTTGAGCGCGGTCAACACGTCCAAGTCACCGAAGGTGCTCTTCTCGACGCTGGCGTTGACCTCGTCCATCATGCGCGTGGAACCGCTTCCGCCACCGCCAGAGGTGCGTGGCTTCTTGGGCGCTTCTGACTTCGCAGGACCTTCTTCGTAGGTGCGCAAGTGGCTCACCGTGATGCGCTTGGCATTGCGGTTGAACTCCAACACCACGAATTCGTCTTGGCTGTCCACACCGAGGGTGCTTCCGTCTTGCTTGACGAGGTGCTTGGAGTGGCACGTGCCTTCCAAACCGTATGGCAACGCCACTGTGGCGTGACCACCTTCCACCTTGACCACAGTGGCCTGGTGCTTGCTGCCCACAGCGAAGACGCTTTCGAAGACTTCCCATGGGTTTTCTTCAAGCTGCTTGTGGCCGAGGCTCATGCGGCGATTCTCCTTGTCGAGCTCGAGCACCACGACTTCGATTTCGTCGCCGACGTTGCAGAACTCAGAGGGGTGCTTGATCTTCTTGGACCAGCTGAGGTCAGAGATGTGCACCAAGCCGTCGATGCCTTCTTCCAACTCGACGAAGAGGCCAAAGTTGGTGAAGTTGCGCACCGTGCCTTTCTGCTTGGATTCGACGGGGTAACGCACCTCGATGTCCTCCCAAGGATCCTTGGAGAGCTGCTTGAGGCCGAGAGACATCTTGCGCTCTTCGCGGTCGATGCCCAACACCATGCATTCGATTTCGTCGTTGACCTTGAGGAAGTCTTGGGCGCTGCGCAAGTGCTGTGACCAAGAGATTTCGCTGACGTGCAAGAGACCTTCCACACCGGGGGCGATTTCCACAAAGGCACCGTAATCGGCCATGACCACCACGCGGCCCTTGATCTTGGTTCCTTCGACCAAGTCTTCAGACAACGCATCCCATGGGTGCGGGGTGAGTTGCTTCATGCCCAAGGCAATGCGCTTCTTGTCGTCGTCGAAGTTCAAGATCACCACGTTGATCTTTTGGTCCACTTCCACCATCTCTTCTGGGTGACCCACACGGCCGTAGCTCATGTCGGTGATGTGCACCAAACCGTCGACACCGCCCAAGTCCACGAACACCCCGTAAGAGGTGATGTTCTTGACCGTGCCTTCGAGCACCTGACCCACTTCGAGGCCCTGGATGATGAGACGCTTTTGCTCTTCGAGCTCGGCTTCGATGAGTGCCTTGTGCGACACCACAACGTTCTTGAACTCTTGGTTGATCTTGACCACCTTGAATTCCATCTGCTTTCCGACGTATTCGTCGAAGTCGCGGATGGGCTTCACGTCCACTTGAGAACCTGGCAAGAACGCTTCGAGGCCAAACACGTCGACAATCAAGCCACCCTTGGTGCGGCACTTGACCGTGCCCTGGATGATCATGTCTTCGTCCTTGGCTTGGTTCACCTTGTCCCAAGCGTGGTAGATGCGAGCCGTCTTGTGGCTCACGACGAGTTGTCCGTTGGCGTCTTCCTGCTTCTCGATGAACACAGGAACCTTGTCGCCAGCCTTCAACTCGGGGTTGTAACGGAATTCAGAGGCACCGATGACGCCTTCTGATTTGTAGCCAATGTTGACCACCACTTCCTTCTTGCCGA
>WTJL01000071.1 GCA_011524845.1 Flavobacteriales bacterium
TCCTGAAGCTGAGCGGTGAAGCCTTGATGGGCGAAAAGCAGTTTGGCATTGACAACGGGCGATTGGCCCAATACGCGAATGAAGTGAAGGCCATTGTCGACAAGGGCATTGAATGCGCGATCGTCATTGGCGGAGGCAACATTTTCCGCGGCGTTCAAGCGGAAGAGGGTGGCATGGAGCGCACCCAAGGAGACTACATGGGCATGCTCGCGACCGTCATCAATGCGATGGCCTTGCAGAGCGCCCTTGAAGCCGCTGGCGTGGACACGCGTTTGCAGAGCGCCATTGAACTGAAGCAGATTGCCGAACCATTCATTCGTCGACGTGCAGTGCGCCACCTCGAGAAGGGACGCGTGGTCATTTTTGGTGGAGGGACGGGGAACCCCTTCTTCACCACCGATTCCGCGGCGTCGTTGCGGGCTGTGGAAATCGACGCGGACGTCATCCTCAAAGGCACGCGTGTCGACGGCATCTACACGGCGGACCCCGAGCGTGATCCGAGTGCAGAGCGCTTTGACCGCATCACCTTCAGTGAAGTGTTTGAGCGCGGACTCAAGGTCATGGACATGACCGCCTTCACGCTTTGCAACGAAAACAACCTGCCCATCGTGGTCTTCGACATGAACAAGCCTGGCAACCTCCAGCGTTTGGTCGAAGGAGAGGCCATCGGAACCGTGGTGGAAGTCTAACCTGAAGAAGCACAGACATGAACGAAGAAATCACAATGGCGTTGGACGACGCCAAGGAGAAGATGGACAAGGCCATCGATCGCCTTGAAGGGGAGTTGAGCAAGATTCGGGCGGGCAAGGCCCACCCCTCCATGTTGGAGTCGGTGCGCGTGGACTACTACGGTTCGATGACGCCTGTGAGCCAAGTGGCCAACGTCAACAGCACAGATGCCCGAACACTCGTGGTGCAACCCTGGGAAAAGGGCATGCTGGACCCCATCGCCACGGGCATCATCAACGCCAACTTGGGCCTCAACCCCATGAACAATGGCGAGGTGCTCATCATCAACGTGCCCCCCTTGACAGAGGAGCGTCGCCGAGACTTGAGCAAGCGCGCACGTTCAGAAGGTGAAGGTGCCCGTGTGGGCATTCGCAACGCCAGAAAGGACGCCAACGATTACCTCAAGGCGGCCAAGGACGAGGGCATGAGCGAAGACGAATTGAAGAAGGGCGAGCAAATGGTGCAGGAGTTGACCGACAAGTACACCGCCAAGGTGGAGTCGGTGTTGGCGGCCAAGGAGGCTGACATCATGACCATCTGAGGCTTGGACGCTTGGGCGTCGAGATGCGAAGGGCTGTCCTGTGGGGCGGCCCTTCGTGCGTTAAGCCCCGATGGGGTCAAGCGCGCCATTCCGACGCCACGCGTCGTGCCTCTGCATCTGAGGCGATGAGGTCGTCCAAAGACGGCTTGGCTTGGTGCGCCACATGGGCCAAGGCGTGCTCCACGACCCGGGGCAGGTCGAGGAAGCCGATGTCGTCTTGCAGGAAACGGGCCACAGCCACTTCGTTGGCTGCGTTCAGGATGGCCGGAGCGTTTCCGCCCTGCGTCAGGGCGTCGAAGGCCAGCGCGAGGTTGCGGAAGGTCTTGGTGTCGGGCTGCTCAAACGTCAACGACGGATGGTCCATGAAGCTGAAGCGCGGGAAGTCGTTTTTCAAGCGACGGGGATAGGTCAGCGCGTACTGGATGGGCAACTTCATGTCTGGCAACCCGAGCTGAGCCTTGATGCTGCCGTCGTCGAATTGGACACAGCTGTGCACGATGCTCTGGGGATGCACGACCACCTCGATTTGGTCTGGGTTGACGTCAAACAACCACTTGGCTTCAATGACTTCCAGTCCCTTGTTCATGAGGGAGGCGCTGTCGATGGTGATTTTGGCACCCATGTCCCAGTTGGGGTGCTTGAGGGCATCGGCCTTGGTGACGTGGCCCAACTCTTCGAGCGTGCGTCCCCGGAAGGGACCGCCAGAGGCCGTCAAAATGACCTTTTCGATGGGGTTGTGAAACTCCCCCGCAATGCATTGGTAGATGGCGCTGTGTTCCGAATCCACGGGGTGGATGTCCACGCCTTTGTTGCGGGCAGCGTTCATCACCAGTTCGCCGGCCACCACGAGGGTCTCTTTGTTGGCCAATGCAATGTGCTTGCCTGCGTCGATGGCCCGAAGGGTGGGCTTGAGTCCGGCCGCGCCAACCATGGCAGTGAGCACCATGTCGATGCCGTCGACTTCGACGACTTGTTCGAGGGCTTCTGCACCGCTGTAGACTTTGATGCCGTCGTCGAACAGGGCGTCATTGACCTGCTTCCACTTCGCGTCGTCGCCGATGACGACCGCGTTGGGCTTGAATTCTTTCGCCTGCGCGATCAACAGATCGGCGTTGCGATGGGCAGACAAGACTTCCACGTGAAGGGCGTCTTGCTGTTCCCGCACCACCTCGAGTGCTTGGGTGCCAATGGACCCGGTCGAACCGAGGATGGCAATGCCGCGGGTGGGCGCGTCATTTTCAGGTTGGCGCATCACAGGAATCCGAGTTCAAGTTTGGCCTCTTCGCTCAT
>WTJL01000013.1 GCA_011524845.1 Flavobacteriales bacterium
CATCCCTGCGGATTACAGCGTCGAATGTTCTGACGAGTTGATTCTCGACGACGCCACCGCTTCGGACAACTGCGGTGAGGTGACCATTGATTTGGTGGAGGAGGAAGTGCCTGGTGACTGCGAAGGCAGCTTGATCATCACGCGTACGTTCACCGCGACGGACGACGCTGGCAACAGCACGTCTGCGACTCAGACCATCACGGTCCAAGACACGACAGCACCTGAATTGACCATCCCTGCGGATTACACCGCGGAGTGCACCGACGAATTGACGTTCGACGACGCCACAGCCACAGACAACTGCAGCGCTGTGACCCTCGACGTCACCTCGGAGACGTTGGCAGGTGAATGCGCCAATGCTTACCTCATCGTGCGCACGTTCACTGCCACGGATGCCTGCGGCAACAGCACGACTGCAACGCAAACCATCTCTGTGGTGGACACGACAGGGCCAGACCTGTTCATCCCACCGAGCTACGAAGCGGATTGCGGTGACGAGTTGGTGTTGTTGGACGCCTTGGCGAGCGACGCGTGTGGTTTGGCCTTGGTGACGGTCGAAGAGAGCTACGACTACACCTGCGACAACAGCTACGTGTTGACTCGTACGTTCACGGCTGTGGATGCCTGCTTCAATGAAACGGTGGGGGTCCAAACCATCACTGTGACAGACACGACGGCTCCTGAATTCACCAGCATTCCTGCCGACTTCAGCGCTGAATGCTCCGATGAAATCGCAATGGACATGGCGACTGCCACGGACGACTGCGGTGAGGTGACAGTGACCGTCAGCGCTGACACGTTGTTTGGAGAGTGTGCCAACAGCTACACGTTGGTGCGCACCTTCACGGCCATGGACGCGTGCGGCAACAGCACGGAGGCCTCACAGACCATTCAAATCACAGACACCACAGCACCAGAATTCACCTTTGTGCCTGCGGATGAATTGATTGAATGCAACATCAGCCTGGACGGCACAATGGCCGAGGCCGTGGACAACTGCGGCGACGTCACTGTGACCGTGGAAGAGACCTTCGATCAAGGGGAGTGCGGTGGCGCCTACGTCATCACACGGACGTTCACGGCGACCGATGCTTGCGGCAACTCAGCCACGGCGGTTCAGACCATCACCCAGCAGGACACCACGGCTCCGTCGTTGGTGATTCCAGCCGATGTGACGATCGAATGCGACGAAGAGGTGCCCGCACCTGGCTACACGGCTGACGACGCATGCGGTGCGGTGACTGTGGAAGTGACAGAAGACATTCTCGCGGGCGACTGCCCTCAGGAGATGACCATTGTTCGCACCTACGTGGCGACCGACGATTGTGGCAACAGCTCATCTGCTGTCCAGACCATCACGGTGCAGGACACGACGGCACCCGTCTTCACCTTCACACCGGACGCCACTTCTACAGTGTACGCGGCAGAAGGCGACACGCTTGCTGCTCCATTCGTGGTCGTCCTCGACAACTGCGACACGGAGGCGTCTTGGAGCGTGGAAGAGACCATTTTGGTCGACACGCCCAACGAATTGACAGTGGAGCGCGTGTACACGGCGTCTGACGCCTGTGGCAACACGTCGACGTACACTGAAGTGGCCACGTTGGTGTTGCAGGTCTTGGGTTGTACCGATCCAACGGCGTGCAACTACGACGAGTTCGCCAACGAAGACGACGACTCTTGTTTCTTCCCCTTGTACGGGTACGACTGTGACGGCAACTGCATCAACGATGTCAACGAGAACGGCATCTGTGACGAATTGGAAATTGCAGGTTGTACCGATCCAGACAACCCAGGCTACAACCCTGAAGCCAACGTGGAAGACGGATCTTGTTTGACGGGTGGATGTACCATTGCATTCGCGTGCAACTACGACCCCACTGCGGAATTCCAAATCGCTGGTAGCTGTGAGTTCACCTCATGCGCAGGCTGTACGTCAGAAGATGCATGCAACTACGACCCAGACGCCACGTTGAACAACGGCAGCTGTGAATTCCCAGACTACGGGTACGACTGCGAGGGCAACTGTGTGAACGATGCGGACGGCGACGGCATCTGCGACGAGTTTGAAATCGCAGGATGTACGGATCCATCCAACCCTGCGTACAACCCTGCGGCGACGGACGACGACGGAAGCTGTTTGGTGGCTGGCTGTTTGTTGCCATTCGCCTGCAACTTTGACCCAACGGCGGACTACCTCGATGTGGCGCTCTGTGACTTGAGCAGCTGCGCGGGCTGTACCGACCCTGCGTCGTGCACGTACGACCCATCAGCGACATTGAGCGCACCTGCTGCCTGTACGTACCCTGTGAACCAGTTCGTGGACTGCGACGGCAACTGCATCAACGATGCGGACGGCGACGGCGTGTGTGACGAACTCGAAATCCCAGGCTGTACCGATCCTGCGGCGTCGAACTACTCACCGTTCGCCACGGACGACAACGGAACATGTATCATTGAGGTCGGCGGATGTACGTTGCCATTTGCCTGCAACTACGACCCCAACGCAGACTTCTACCTGCCAGGTTCTTGTGACTTCTCTTGCTTGTTTGGCATGCCT
>WTJL01000124.1 GCA_011524845.1 Flavobacteriales bacterium
CGTATGTGGACGAATTGGGCTGGGAAGAACCCGGGCGTGTGGGCCTTGTGCTCGGCGTGGGGTTGGCGTCGTTGCTCTACGCGATCGCTCCCGGAATGGGGGGAGGATTGAGACGGGTGGTTTGGCTGAAAATCCCCCTCATTGCCGCCGTGTGGGCCACCGCCACCACCCATCACCCCGTGTTGGGCATCGACCCTGTGCTGTGGGTGCAACGTGCGCTCTTCATTGCCGGCCTGACCCTGCCTTTTGACATTCGAGATCTGGAAGTGGACCGTCCCCACATGAACACCCTTCCCGCCCTGACCTCGCCCGAGCAGGTGCTTCGTTGGGCCCGGTGGCTGTTGCTTGCGTCGGCCCTCGTCAGCCTAGGGGTGTGGGTCTCTCGGCTCGTCACCCACGGCCTTCGCCCCATCGACGCTGGGCCCCTCGTGCTCGTGATGCAAGGGGTGTACGCCTGCTGGATCCTTCGGCCTTCCCTCGCCCTGGATGCCTTGACGGCGACAGACGGCCTTCGGCGAGAACGCTACACCGGCTGGACCCTGGACGGCGTGCTGGTGATGCCCTACGTCTTGGCCCTTTCGCTCTACCTGGTGCTGTTGGTCGCCGCGCCGGTGATGCGGGGATGGTGATCCGGGGCCGCACGAACAACGTCAGTCTGAAAATTGTCGTATGTTGTGTCAACGGGTTGAGCGACTGCCGTTTGCCGCCCGTGGCTGTTGAATCAACAAGACGACATCGAATGCTCCGTTTCGCCCTCCTTCCGGCTTTCGCCGCGTTGCTCCTTGCAGGACCCTTCGCCACTGTGCATGCACAATGGCTGGAGTGGGACATCCAAACCGCAGACCGCCTCGTTCTGACAAGCGTGGCCAATGCAGACGACGAGGAGAAAGACATTTGGCCTGCCGATTTGGACAAGGACGGATGGACCGACGTGATTGTGGTCCGCAAAGAGCCGTTTTCCGCGGCCACCGAACCGCCCAAATCCGACCTCCTGCTCATGAACCAAGAAGGCGTGTTGGTGGACATGACCGCCGACCTCGCCCCGGAATTCATCTCCAACCCAAGCTTCGCGCGGGACGTCTATGTGGTGGACGTCGACGGCGACTCGTGGGACGACGTGGTCATCGTCAACACGTTCAACCAGCAACCCATGCTGTACATGAACCTTGGCGAGGACGGCAGTGGTCAATGGTTGGGGTTGTCCGACGAATCCGCCACGCGTCTGCCGACACTGACCAGCGACCAACCGTTGATCTGTGCCGTTTGGGCCGGGGATTTGACGGGAAACGGTGCCCAGGATTTGTACTTCGTCAACTACCGGGTCAACAGCGGAGGCGGCACGGCCAAGGACTTCCTTTTGATCAACGACGGAACAGGCCACTTCACCGACGAGGGGGCTGACCGGGCGGGCAACCTGCTGAACAGCGCGTTTGGGACCGCAGGCCAAATCCACGACATGGACGGCGACGGCGACCTCGACATTGTCAAAAACACCACGCTCTACAACGTGTCCCCATGGAATTCGCGCGGCGTGATCGTCCTGTTCAACGACGGCACCGGCAACTTCCCCAACTGGCAGAACCTCGTGCCGAACGCTTCGCCCTACATGTTTGAGGTCGTGGATTTCAACGGCGATGGGCTGCTCGACCTCTATGTGGTGGACGATGGAAGCGACAAAATCTTGACGGCCACGTCACACACGCCCGACACCAACCTCGGCTTCAACACCGTGAACCTTGGGTTCAGCTCGTCCAATGGATTTGGGGGCAACGTGCATGCCGCCGACCTCGACCTCGACGGGGACCTCGATGTGGTGGTGTCCGACGTCGACGTGGACATTCCGCCCTGCAACAGCAGCCGCCGCATGGCGATCTACGAAAACAACGCGGGAACTTTCAGTGACCCCTACGGAAGCACCGCCTTCGATTGGGTGACCAACAGCTACGACGTGGCACTGCTCGACATCAACAACGACGGGCTCACCGACATCTTCAGCGGAAAGTGTGCCGGCTACGACGTGATCATGTCGACCAACTGTGAGTTGGCCGCAGGCCCTGCGGATTACGACCTCGACGGCATCCCAGATGCCTGCGACGTGTGCCCGACCAACCCGAGCCCAGACTGCACCGAGCCGACCGATTTTCCAGAAGTGGCCACCGGACACAGCATGGCGCGGCAGTGGAACGAAATGCTGTTGGCCAGCATCCGTGGCGACTTCGCTCGCCCCACCGTTCACGCCCGCAACCTCTGGCACAGCTCCATGCTCATGTGGGACGTGTGGGCGGTCATGGACCCCACCGCGTGTCCCGCGTTTTTGGGGCAAGACCTCGGGGGCTTTGTCGCTCCCTTCGACGGGTTCACGCCTGCCACGGACGAGGCCACTGCCCGTGACGAGGCCATTGCCTACGGCATGTACAGGCTCTTGCGCCATCGATTCGCCAATGCGCCACAAGCCGACAACCTCTTCCTGGGGTACGACGTGCACATGGCCACCCTCGGGTACGACATCGCGTTCACCAGCACCGACTACAGCACGGGCGATGGTCGAGCCCTCGGCAACCATTTGGCAGCGCAGCTGATTGCGTTTGGGCTTCAGGACAACTCCAACGAACAGAACGACTATGCCAACACGGCCTATGAGCCTCTGAACCCTTCCCTCATTGTGGATTTGCCCGGGAACGAGACCGTGGTGGACCTCAACCGCTGGCAACCCTTGACCTTGGATTTGTTCATTGACCAAAGCGGCAACCCCATTCCCGGAGAAACCCCTCCGTTCCTGTCGCCTGAATGGGGACAAGTCACGTCGTGGGCGCTCAACGACACCGACCTGTCGACCTACACCCGAGATGGCTTCGAGTACAAAGTGTACCACGATCCCGGGGTGCCCGCGTTGCACGAGATGGACGGCTCAGGGACGACCAGCATCTACACTGAAGGCCACAGCATGGTCGCCCTTTGGTCTGGCATGCTCGACCCGACCGATGGCGTGATGTGGGACATCAGCCCAGCCTCCATTGGCAACCGCGACACCTACCCCACCACGTTGGAGACGTACGGGTCATTGTACGATCCCACCAACGGAGGGTCCCCAAGCCCGGGCCACAGCGTGAACCCTGCCACGGGATCGCCCTACGCGCCCAACATGGTGCCACGGGGGGACTATGCCCGCGTGCTGGCAGAGTTTTGGGCGGACGGTCCAGATTCTGAAACCCCTCCAGGACACTGGTTCACCATCCTCAACTACGTGAGCGACCATCCCCAGCTTGTGAAGCAGTTCCAAGGCCAAGGCGACGTCCTGTCCGACCTCGAGTGGGACGTGAAATCGTACCTCGCCTTGGGGTCGGCCATGCACGACTGTGCCATTTCAGCCTGGGGCGTGAAGGGTTGGTACGACTCCTCTCGGCCCATCACCGCCATCCGGGGCATGGCCGAGTTGGGCCAAAGCACAGACCCGACCGCTGCCAATTACCATCCAGGCGGACTCCCCCTCGTTCCCGGCTCCATCGAGACGGTAGAGTTGGGCGACCCCTTGGCAGGTGTGGGCGGCGTCAACGTGGGCAAAATCAAGCTTTGGGCGTGGAAAGGAAGTGCCGCCATCAACAACGTCGACACGGAGTTTGCCGGCGTCGGCTGGGTGTTGGCCGAATCCTGGGAGCCCTACCAGCGTCCCTCGTTTGTCAGCCCCAACTTCGCGGGCTACGTCAGTGGTCACAGCACGTTCTCACGCGCGGCCGCCGAAGTGTTGACCGCTTTCACGGGCGACGCTTACTTCCCTGGCGGGATGGGCACCTTCCTTGCACCGGCCAACGAATTTTTGGTCTTCGAAGACGGTCCAAGCGTGGACGTGGAACTTCAATGGGCCACCTACCGAGATGCGTCGGACGAGTGCAGCTTGTCGCGGATCTATGGGGGCATTCACCCCTACTTCGACGACGTGCCTGGACGTTTGATGGGCATCGAGATTGGCTTGGACGCCTTTGACCGCGCCACGACGTTCTTTGGCGATGGCGTGACGGACATCACGTGCGACCAAGATCCCGGCAACTCCACATGCCCCGGCGACCTCGACGGCGACGGGTTCATCGTCATCGGAGATGTCTTGCTGTTCTTGGGAGACTTTGGCTGCACGTCCAACTGCACCGCCGACATCAACGGCGACGGCACAGTGACCGTTCAAGACTTGCTCGACGGGATTTTGGCGAGCTTCGGCGACGCCTGTCCGTGATCAGAAGGCTTACGCGAAGGCCACGTCCAAGGCCGCTTTGAAGGCCTCTGCCGCTTGGTCCAAATCCGCATCGGTGTGCGACGCAGACACAAATCCCACCTCGTAACCTGAGGGGCCGAGGTACACGCCGCGTTCAAGCAACGCCGCATGGAGTTTGCTGAAGTAGGCCATGCTGTCGGGGTCGATTTGGTCACTGCGGCGGATGTGAACCGCATCCGAAAAGGCCAACCAGAAAATGCTTCCACGGCGGAACATGTTGAAGCTGTATCCCTTGTCTTGGGCGTGGGCCAGGATGGGGTCCACGAGTCGGGCTGCCTTTCGGTCGAGGTCCTCGTAGAACCCTGGCTTGAGGCATTCGGACAACTGCGCCACGCCCGCCGCCATGGCCACGGGATTGCCACTGAGGGTTCCCGCTTGGTACACAGGACCCGTCGGGGCGATGTGGCGCATGACCTCTTCGCTCGCGGCGTAGGCCCCCACAGGCAGGCCTCCTCCGATGATTTTGCCAAACGCCAACACGTCCGGTTGGATGTCGTACAGGCCAGCGGCACCCTCAAACCCTACGCGGAATCCGCTGATGACCTCGTCGAAAAGAAGCAGGATGCCTTCGCGTGTGCAGATGCGGCGCACCTCACGGAGAAACTCAGGGTCTTGGATCAAGAGGCCGTTGTTCGCGGGAATGGGCTCGATGGCGACGACCGCGATTTGGTCTTTGTAGGTGGCCACGCATTGCTCCAACGCCTCGAGGTCGTTGAGCGGCAAGACCAAGGTTTCACGGGCGTAGGCCTCGGGCACCCCTGCAGAGGAGGACGTGCCAAGGGTGGCCAAACCGCTGCCCGCCTTCACCAACAGGGCGTCGGCATGCCCGTGGTAGCAACCGTCGAACTTGACAATCTTGTCTCTTCCTGTGACGCCGCGGGCCAACCGAATCGCAGACATGGCCGCTTCCGTGCCGGACGACACGAACCGAATGCGGTCCGCGTACCGGTGGTTGGACAGGATGAGTTCGCCAAGCTCGTTTTCCAGCCGCGTCGGGGTGCCAAAGGAGGTCCCGTTGGCAAGCGTGGCCGACACGCGGTCGACCACTGCAGGGTGGGCGTGGCCCAAGATGAGCGGTCCCCAAGAGCAGCAGAAGTCGATGAATTCGTTGCCGTCGGCGTCCCAAATGTGGGCACCCTGTCCTCGGTCCACGAACAAGGGAGTCCCCCCCACAGATTTGAACGCCCGAACAGGAGAGTTCACACCGCCGGGAAACAGGGTCTGGGCCTTGTCAAAAAGGGCCGCAGAAGAAGTGCGTTGGAGGGTCGTTGCCATTTCAGTGCGAAATTAGCCCAGCATGAGAGAGCTTCCCACCCTTGAGGCGGCCCGCGAATTGGACCTTGCGGACCCCCTTGGCCGATTTCGTTCGCGCTTCCACATCCCACAGCACCAGGGACAGGACACGATGTACTTCACGGGCAACAGCCTGGGACTTCAGCCCCGCGACGCCCAAGCGGCCTTGCAGGTCGAGTTGGAAGACTGGGCGACGTTGGGGGTGGAAGGCCACTTTCAAGGTCGCCATCCTTGGGTCAACTACCACGAACGGTTTGTCCAAGGCCTCTGCCATTTGACCGGCGCACACCCCCACGAAGTGGTGGCCATGAATGGGCTCACGGTCAACCTCCACCTGTTGTTGATCAGCTTCTACCAGCCCAAGGGCACCCGGCGAAAGTTGCTGTGCGAAGCGAAGGCCTTCCCCAGCGACCGCTATGCCTTGTGCAGCCAAATCCGTTTGCACGGGGGCGACCCCAACACCGATTTGATCGAACTGGCCCCTCGGGAAGGCGAGCACTTGCTGCGCACCGAGGACGTGTTGCAGGCCATTGCCGACGCCGGGGACGAGCTCGCTACCGTGATGATCGGCGGCGTGAACTACTACACGGGGCAACTGCACGACATGAAAGCCATTGCCCAAGCGGCCCACGGGGTGGGGGCCACCTGCGGATTTGATTTGGCCCATGCCATGGGCAATGTGCCGCTCGAACTGCACGACTGGAACGTGGATTTTGCCTGCTGGTGCAGCTACAAGTACTTGAATTCTGGACCCGGCGCAGTGTCCGGTGTGTTCATCCACGACCGTCATGTGCGCCAAGCGGACGGCCAAGGCACCGCGATGCGCCGCTTGGAAGGCTGGTGGGGCCACGACGCCGAAAGCCGGTTCAAGATGGACCCCGACTTCGTGCCAATGCCGAGTGCAGAGGCTTGGCAAATGAGCAACGCCCCCGTCCTCAACATGGCCGTGCACAAAGTCGCCCTCGACCTGTTCGAGGAAGCCACCATGCCGGCCTTGAGGGAACGGTCGCTGCGCCTCACACAGTACTTGGAAGATGTGGTGCACGTCGTGGCCGAGCGCACCGGGGCCAACCTCGAAATCTTGACCCCGACCGATCCTGCGGCACGCGGATGCCAATTGAGCGTGGTGGCGCACGGGTACGGCCGGTCGCTGTTTGACCATCTGATGGCCCACGGCGTCATTGTCGATTGGAGGGAGCCTGCCGTCATCCGGATGGCGCCCGTGCCGCTCTACAACAGCTTCGAAGACGTGGCGCGCTTTGGCCATGTGCTGGAAGCGGGATTGCGCGAACTCGCCACCCACAGTTGAGCGAAGTGTAGGATTTTCTTTCGTCCTTTGTGCCATGGCACGATCCCGTTTCGCCGTGTTTGGAGCTGGCCGTTACGGCACCCAAATCGCCTTGTCCCTCGCCCGTCGCGGCGCCGAAGTGTTCACCTTTGATGCGGACGCCGACCGCGCAGAACTGCTCAAAGAGGACGTGAGCCTTGCCGTGACGTTGGACAGCACCGACAAGAAAGCCCTGCTGGCCCAGCACGTCCAAGACCTCGATGCCGCGGTGGTGGCGATCGGTGAGAATTTTGAAGCGACCGTGCTCACCACCCTGAACCTGTTGGATTTGGGCTTGAAGCGCGTCATCGTTCGCGCCAACGACGCCAACCAAGAACGCATCCTCAGCAGCTTGGGGGTCACGGAAATTCTGAGTCCTGAAAGCGAGGTGGCAGAAGTGGTGAGTGAGCGGTTGATCAACCCCAACATCCGGGGCTTCCTGTCGCTGCCAGACGACTACGAGATTGCCGAACTGAAGGCTCCCGTGGCGTGTCACGGCCGTCAATTGGCCGACCTCGAATTGGCCAACCGCTACGAACTGCGCCTCATCACGATTCGACGTGAATTTGAGGAAGTCGGAGAAGACGGAGCCCCCTGCGTTCGGGAGCACATCCTGGGGGTGCCCAAGCCAGACACCACCATCGAGGCCACCGACACCTTGGTGGTCTTTGGATCGCTTGAGGCGGTCAAGAAGTTCCTGGACATCAACAGCTGAGTCTGTCCTGACCGTCCAACCGTGAGGTCAGGGGTGCGGCCCACACGCCGTGCTGTCGAGGCGCCAACTCGACTCCACCACCCAATTCGCACGAAGCTCCACCGCTTCCATCTTCGCCACGGGCTCTGGCGCACGCCACGTTGGAACGTCCACGTCGCGCCACACGCCGTCTCCGTCCAAGTCCCCCCACCACGTCGCCCGAACCTTGCCTGGCACCAAACGAGGCCAGGTCAGCACCGTGTCAGAGACGACAGCCACCACATCCATTCGGACACCTTGATGGTCGGAGAGTTCCAACAACCCTGGACAATCCACGCCCTCCAGCCGCAAGACCCACTCGGCCACATCGGATTGCGCCTTGGTGCTCCACACCACATCCAAAGTGTCTTCTGGCCAGTTGTACTCCGATTCACCCGCGCGCTTCAACGCTCCGGGAAGCACCGTCAACGCCACCTCAGCGTTCCACGACAGCAACTCGGGGTTGCCCAACGTCGACTTCATGCTCGGGAACGGCCCTTCCACCATTGGTACCAGCGGGACGCTGTCCACGGTCAAGGCCAAGCGCGTCACGTCCACTTCGGCCACGGGCGCACTCCACGTCAACGAGGGCAACGCATCGGGCATCCATCGACCCAGCGGCTTTTCCTTCAGCGCAAGCGGACTGAGACCTGTCATGCGCGGAGCGGGAACGTCCACGGTGTCTGTCCACCACTCACCCTTGGGCCACAAGGGGGCATGGTGCCACACCAATTGCAACACCAAACTGTCAGACGCCTCGCTCCACCCCCACGCGCGAACCACGTCGCGGTCCGCCTCCAAAAGCTCCACCGAACAAGGCTGCACCCATGACAGGGAATCTCCAGGCAAAAGGCGTTCACTGAGCTTCCATGTGACAAAACCCGTGGAATCCCATCGGGCCTCCGACAAGTACGGCGCCCTCGGTCCTGGAGTCTCTCCAGCCACTAGGGCCAAGGCCACCGTGTCTCCAGCGCCCGCGTTCACAGGGCCCACCGCTGCGCGTTCTCCGGCATCCCAAGCGTAGTTGCGGTTGGCATCCTCCACGGCGAGGACGCGGTACGCACCGTTCGGCAGGTACCCCACGGAGAATTGACCCTGATCGTTGGTGACACCGACAAATTGGGGGGCCACGCCAGCAAGAACGCTGTCCAAGGGCAAGTCCTCAGGGTACAGCAACACCCTCGACCCCACCTCAGGGCTCCCGTCCATGCCGTCACGCACCGTCCCCATGACGGCCAAGGTGTCCAAATGAGGCCCCGTGGAAAAGGCATGCACCAAGTTTTGGGCTGGATTGCCTTCGTTCACGTCGACCACCCCATCCCCAAACTGAAACACGTACGTGGTGTTCTCCCGAAGCTCGGCCTCCCAAGTCAGCTCCACCTCGCGCCCTCTGACAACCACGTCCATCGGTCCCTCCAGAGGTGGACTCACCAGCAACTGCGGACGCCACTGTCCCGCCTTGACGTATTCGTCGAACCGAAGCACGAGTCGTTCAGGACGCACCTGGGTGGCTCCTATCGGTGGTTCCGTGTCCAACAGTTGAGGGGGCGTTTCATCCTTGGGGCCTCCCGCAGGAGAGCCCACCTGCGCACACCCCCCCAGCAAGGCCAGTCCGGCCACACCGAGGAAACTTTTCCAGCCCAAGGTCCGGAAGCGACTCATGCGGGGCTCCACGTCCATGAATCCCACAATGACGACACCACCGCTGTGAGCGCCTCAAGCGCCGCCACCTCGGCGGCCGAAAAATCGTCGGCATCCGCGCTGTCGATGTCCCACACCGCCACCACGTCGCCCTCGGCATTGTGCACAGGCAGCACCACTTCGCTCAAGCTGGCAGAGCTGCAGGCCACATGTCCGGGAAAAGCGTGCACGTCGGGGACAACCTGGGTTTGGTTGTGCGTCCAAGCGGCTGCACACACCCCCTTGCCGCGAAACAAACGCGTGCAAGCAATGGGACCCTGGAAAGGGCCCAGCACCAAATTGTCTTGTGCTTGGTCCACGAGGTAAAACCCCACCCAATGCCAGCCCGTCGCGGAACTCACCGCCGCCGAGGCATTGGCCAAATTCGCCCAACCCGACGCCTCGTCTTCCAGCAACGCCCGCAACGGGGTCGCCAGCTGGGCGAGACGGTCAGCCCGAGGCAAGGTCATGTCGATGGGAAGGTCGTGGGCCACAGCCCAAAAATACACTCCCCTTCCGTCCCTGCCACCTCTCAGGCCAAGGCAAGCCATACGCCTCCCAACACCTCGTGTCCCGCCTCTTCCAGCACCTTTCGGCACACCCGAAAGGTGGCCCCCGTGGTCAGCACATCGTCCACAAGAACCACCGGTGGTTTGGCATGACCATCGTCCTCATCGAATGGCACCACGGCGTTCATGTGGTAGGTGGCTTCGAGTGCCTCCAAACGGGCGGTGCGGGACGCATGGGTGAGGGACACCCGGTGCCGCGTGCGCACCATGGCTTCAGGACAAACCTTCCGGGTCCATTCCTTGGCGAGGCCCTCGGCCAACGCCTGTGGAGGGTTGAATCCTCTGCGCCACCGGCGACGCCAATGCAACGGCACGGGCACCAACACCGCATTGTCCGGCGGTGCGCGCCATCTCTTGGCCAACCACTTCCCCAGTTCCCGACCGACGCGGGGGAACCCTCCGTACTTCATCCGATGGACCACTGCATGGGTGCCGGAACCGGTCGGTCCCATGGCGTCGAGTACATCCTGACTGTAAGCCGTGTGGCCAGTGCCATGACGCAAACGAAACCCCACGCCCCACGCGACGGAGCCGGTGCGCTCCGCGGCCAACAGCTGCGCGGACGGTGCGTCGTCCAGCGCAGGCCACTCCCAACGACAAGGCGGACACACACCCGCCACTTCATTGGGCACC
>WTJL01000105.1 GCA_011524845.1 Flavobacteriales bacterium
CGGTGGACGAGGTCGTAGCTGTGGTCCACCAGCTCCAGAAACATCGTCCATGACACGTCTCCGAACGGTTCAGGATGGACGCTGTTCCAATGCTTGGAATTGAGGTAAGGACCTGTGGTGACGCCACTGTACGTCGCCCGCAACTTAGGGATCCGTTCAGGATCGCACTTCATGCCGCATCCTTGGAATTCGAAGGCATCGAGCAAGCAAAACATTTTGCCGCCCACCTTGAACACCACCGTACGGTCGTCGAACGGCATGTCCTCTGTGGTGCCCGGCTTGCTCAAACAATGGGCCCTCAATCGCTCAAGAAGACGGTCGTCTGCAGTCATGCAAGCCCCGCCTTCTTCTCGGCCACAGCCTGCAACACTTGGCTCAAGGCGGTGTCCAAGCCCGACGCGTCCAAATCGCTCATGGAAGGGCGCCACTCGTGCAGCATGTTGTTGATGTCCTCGGCCCCCAACAACGTCATGGTGGGCTTCAAGGAGTGACGCGTGGCCGAGATGACGTTCCAATCTTGGGACTCGGCTGCCGCCACCAAGTTGCGAAGCGACTTGGTCAGCGTGGTTTCCAGCGCCTCCAAGAACTCCACGTACGCGGAAGGGTCATCGCCAAAAATGGCGTCGTATTGGTCGAAGCGTGTGTTTACCTGCATGGGGTGAAGATACAGCCTCCCCCTCAGAGCCCAGAAACCTGGGTTACTGATACACCCTCACGTAGTCCACCGCCATGAATTGCGGGAACAACGTAGATTCATCCGGGTACCCCGGCCAGTTCCCACCGACCGCAATGTTGAAGATGAAGAAGAACGGATCGTTGAACGGCGTCACGTGTCCGCTGCTCGCGACATGGTCCTCCGTGGTCAACTGGAAATACGGTTCGTCGTTCATCAACCACGTCATGGTGTCGGTGTTCCACTCCAGAGAGAACACGTGGTATTCGTCCGAAAACGTCGTGGGGAAATCCGAGTAGGTGACCGCCCCAAGGTTGGGGTGTCCACCGCCAATGATCTCTCCCCAGTGCGCCGTTCCATGGACGTAGTTGGGCTGGTGGCCCAACAATTCCATGATGTCGATCTCTCCGCATTCAGGCCAGCCCACCTCGGTGAAATTGGCGCCCAACATCCACAGGGCAGGCCAAATGCCTTGGCCGTATGGAAGCACCGCACGAATGTCGATTCGGCCAAACGCATACTCCTGCTTGTCCCGGGTGATCATCCGAGCAGAGGTGTATCCTGCGCCATCTTGGAGGGCCACAATGAAGAGGTTGTCGTCTTGCACGAAAGAGTTCGCAGACTCCGCAGTGTAGGATTGCAACTCGTTGTTGCCCCAGCCTCCTGAACCCAACTCGTGGGTCCAGTTGTCCAAATTGATGGCCGTGCCTTCGAATTCATCCGACCACACCAAGGTCATGCCCGCAGGAGGATTCTCCGGCGAGTGAGGCGTGTCGTATCCGCCCTGAGGCAAATCGATGGCCAACTCTGTGTCGTCGTTCAGAATGGTTCCTGTGGCCACCTGTTGGTTGCCCTTCAAAAACCCATTGACAGGGTTCGACAGGACCACGGTGAATTGTTCGTCGGGCTCCAAGCCCTCGTCCACCACAATGGGCACTTCGATGTCGAGCACCAAATCTCCCGGCGCAAACACCAATGTGCCCGATTGGGCCTCGAAGTCTTCGCCTGCTTTGGCGGTTCCTTCCACCGTTTCGTAATCGACCGTCACCTCCTGCGCGTTGCTCGCGTCGAGGCGCACCTCGAAGCGGAACGTGCTGTTGAAGGTGTTCTCCAACGAGGTTCGGTCTGCCACAAATTGGATCTCCGCATCCACGGGCTCAGGGCCGCCCCCACAGTCGGAGCATCCCACCGCGAGGATCAACCATCCACATGCGCCAAGCCAAGGCAAAGACTTCGAGTGCCGAATCATTCTGCTGCAAAAATCAAAGTGAAGTAACCACTGCCCACAGGGTTGACGCAGTCTCCCCCTTGTTGGAGGGCGCTCAACACGAGGCGGTCTTCTGTCAATTCAGTGATGGTGTACGTCGGACCAGAGTCCCACACGCCCATCCAACCACAAATCTCCGCCACTTCCGTGGTCAGACCGTTGATGGTGAACAAATCCTCACCGTTGGGGCCCGCTTGAAGCTCGAGCGTGTACGTGGAAGGCGCCACAGTCATCAACGTCTCGATGTACCCGTCGAAAGGGTTCATCGTTCCTCCGTTGTTGTTGTAGATGAACTCACCGTCCTCCGTCAACGTCCAACGGTCGTCGTATTGGAAATCGACCAATGCGCCCGCGGGAGAAGCGTACCACTCGGTTGACCCGGGCTCCGGGCCAATGGCGATGGCGCCCGCATCGGAGGCGAACTTCCAAGATTTGGGGTTGTCGCATCCCGTCAACAGCGCCAGCGTGCCTTCACAAGGAAGCTCCAACGTCTTTTCAATGTGGACACTGTCCTCAAAGTACGCCATGCCCCCTTCAGCGTGTCCTTGGTAGGAAATGCCGTAGGTGCCTTCGACGTAGTAGATCATGGTGTCGACTGGGTCGTTGCTGGTTTGGCCATTCCCAAAGTCCCACAAGTGGATGAAGACGTCGTCGCTGACGTCCGCTTCGACCACCACGGTGTTGGAATCAATGCCCACCACACCGTCGACCGTGTCCGGCAAGAAGTACCATGTCACGTCTGCCGATGGAGGGTTGGGCAACCCGGGGCTCGTTTCCACATAGGGGTCACAGCTTTGCAGCGCCAACACGGCTGCTGCTCCCGCGACCAAGAAGGTGTTCTTCAAGTTCATTCGTAGCCAGGGTTTTGGGTCAATTGACCGTTGGAAAGGGTGATTTCAGCGAGGGGAATGGGGAAGAGTTCGCTCTTGCCTGGAATGAATCCTTCCAAGACTTCAGCCGCACGTCCTTGACGGACAAGGTCGAAGAAACGGTGTCCTTCCAAGCCCAATTCCACACGACGCTCGTGCCAAATGGCATCAAGCAAGGCCTGCCCTGTCAAGCTGCCTGCCTCAATTTGAGGAACAGACGCCCGCGAACGGACCATGTTCAACGACGCAATCGCCGTGGCGTCGTCGCCCTGCTGTTGGCACGCCTCGGCGTGCATGAGAAGCACATCCGCCAACCGAATCACACGGTCGTTGGACCCTCCGTTGGGGTTGGGGTCGCCAAACGGAGCAAGTTCCGCTGCAGGGTTGAAGTACTTCCGAGCGTAGTAAGGCGCAGGCATGCCTGTGGCGTCCTCGGTGAGTTGCCCCCAATCCGACGCGTTGTCGCCCAACTGGTAGACAGTGTATCCCAAACGAGGATCCACCTTCTCAATGAGGTCCGGACCGATTTGCTCCTCCCACACTTCGAATTCGTCCACGAAGTCTTGGGTGGGCAAGTTGAAGCCGTATCCGCTGAAGGTGCCGCGTGCGCGCTGGAACACGTTGGTGTACGTGCCCTCGCTCCAGAACTGAGCTCCCCAGTTGCCCCCAGAGTTGTTGGCGTACTGGATTTCCCAGATGCTTCCAGGTCCGTTTTCTCCGCCTTCGGTGAAGATGTTGCCGTAGTTGGGGTCGAGGAAGTACTCCCCTGAACCCACCACCTCTTCGCAACGCTCGCGGCATTCTGCCCAATTGCCTTGGTAGAGGTGCGCCTTGGCCAACAACGCGTTGGCAGCACCACGGGTGGCGCGGCCGGTTTGCGAGGTGCTGTAGGCACTCTTTTCAGGCAAGTTGGCCGCCGCCTCTTCGAGGTCCGCCACGATTTGGGCCCACACCTCTTCCGCAGTCGCGCGAGGCTGCGCGTACTCCGACGGTGCAAGTGGACGCGTCACGAGGGGCACACCTCCAAACGTGGTCACCAGGTTGAAGTACCAGTAGGCGCGCAAGAATTGCGCTTCGCCGAGGTACGCCAGTTTGGTGAACTCGTCCATTTCGATGCCAGGGATGTTCTCCAAGGCGATGTTGCAGTAGGTGATGCCTTTGTAAGCGGTTTTCCACTCGCCAAGCACGATGCCGCTTGAGGGGTCTCCATAGAAACCTTCAAACTCGAGCAAGTCGGGCTCGTCGGTGTCGCCAGATCCTCCCTTGTCGGCGTCGTCGCTGACGATGTCTCCAAAGTACCAGCGGAAGTGGGCACCATCGGAGATCTCGACTTGCAACGGTGCGTAGCAAGCGATGGTGGCGGCCTCAGCGTCCTCTGCCGTTTGGTAGAAGTTGCCCGCCGAGCTGCCGATGTAGGGATCGCGGTCCAAGAAATCCTTGGAGCATCCCGTGGACAGGAGCACGAAAGCCATCAAGGCCAAGGTGCCCATCCATGCAGTGGTGGTTGTGTGTTGTTTCATCAGAACGTCACATTGATGCCCAGGTTGTAAATCCGGGGCGATGGGTAAAATCCGCGGTCGATGCCAATCTCAAGCGTGCCACGGGTGCCGATTTCAGGGTCCAAACCGGAGTACTTCGTAAACGTGAACAGGTTGTTCGCGCTCGCGTAGATGCGGAATTTGGAAATGCCCACTCGGTCCAAGACTTCACGTGGCAACGTGTAGCCCAACATCAACGATTTCACACGCAAGTACGAGCCGTCTTCGATGAAGCGGTCGGACACGCGGTTGTTTTGGTTGAGGTCGGCGTGGGTCAAACGAGGCGTCTCGTTGCTCGACCCCTCTCCCGTCCAACGGTCAAGTGCCGCGATGGGCAAGTTGGTCGTGTTGAGGTCGTAACGGAACATGCCTTGGTAGATGTCGTTGCCTTGGCTGCCCTGCAAGAAGAGGTTCACATCCCAGTTCTTGTACTTGGCTCCAGCAGTGAAGCCGTAGGTGAAGTTGGGGTGTGGGTTTCCGATGACCACTTTGTCTTCGTTGTTGATGACGCCGTCGCCGTTTTGGTCCACAAAAATCACGTCACCGGCCACAGCGTTGGCCTGGCTGGTGTCGGCCATGGCCTCCTCGTCCGTTTGGTAGATGCCGGCCGTTTCGAAGCCCCAGAACGTGGCAATGGGCAATCCAATGTCCGTGATGGCCACGAAGTCTCCTGAGCCAAACACGTTGCCCGTGAAGATGGGCTGGTTCAAGGAGTCCACAGGAGCGCCGAGGTCGGTGACCTCGTTGCGGTACATGGAAATGTTGCCGTTCAGGTTGTACGTGAAGTCTCCTTCACCGCCCTGGTATCCGATGGCCAATTCCGCACCGCGGTTGCGGGCAGAAGCGACGTTGGATGGGCCGGGCTCAAGGCCTGCCGTGCCTGGGTTGGGCACGTACGCCAACATGTCGATGGTGTTCTTTTCGTAGATGTCGAAAATGAAGTTCCAACGGCCGTCGAGGAAGTCGGCGTCCACCCCCACGTTGATTTGCTCGCCAGTCTCCCACTTGAGGTCAGGGTTGGCGATGGCGACGGGACCTGAACCAATGGTTTGGTTCTGCTCGCTTCCAAACGTGTAGTTCAAGCCGTTCACGATGACGGGGTTGTAGGCGTAATCGCCGATTTCAGCGTTTCCGTTCCGTCCCCAGCTTCCACGCACTTTGAAGAAGTCGATCCAGTCCTTCTCGTCGAACCATGGGCGCTCGGTCAAGTTCCAAGCCGCCGAGAACGACGGGAACAATCCGAATCGGTTGTTCAACCCAAAGCGAGACGAACCGTCGTAGCGGAGGGTGCCCATGAGGGACCACTCTTTTCCGAGATCGTAGGTGGCACGGACGAACTGGCCAATCCAAGCCGTTTCGCTGATGCCGTCGCCCGCCCGGGGAATCTGAGGCTCCACGTTCAAGCTGTTGCTCAAAAACGCGTAGTTGGGGTCGTTGGTCGCCAAGCTGTCACGGGAAGCCGTGATGCTGGTGGAACGCGACTCCAAGGCCGAGTAACCTGCAATGACCTGCAACTTGTCCTCGTTCTCAAATTCCTTGGTGTAGGTCAAGGTGTTTTCCCACTGCCATGTCGACCACTTGTTCTCTGCCCGAATCAGCGAGTTGACCTCACGGAATTCCGTGGCAGGACGGTTGGGGTCACCGGGGTACAACGCCAAGTCGAACGTTGGGAAGAAGATCTTTTGGGATCCCAAGGCCAAATCCACGTTCACAGAGGAACGGAACTTCAGGCTGGGCAAAAGGTCAAGCTCTCCGAAGACGTTGCCCACAAAACGGTTGGTGGTCCAGCTGTCGTAGGTCTGCTCGATTTGGTTGATGGGGTTGACAATGTCGCTGTCGATGTAGTCCGTGTAGGCGTACTGACCGTCAGGACGGGTCACCGGTGTCACAGGGTCGATGTTCAACGCGCGCACCACAGGGGTGGCGAATTCGTTGTTCACGGCCAGTGCATTCCGGTTGATGTTGGTGAAGGTCACGTTTTGTCCCACCTTGACGCGGTCGCCCGCTTGCTGCTCGGAGTTGACGCGGAAGGTGGTCCGCTCAAAGCGTCCCTTTTCCCCGCCAATGATGCCGTCCTGAGAGAAGTGGCTCGCGCCCATGGCGATGCTCGACGTCTCCGTGCCGTTCGTGTACAACACGCTGTGGTTGGACATCGGAGCACGCTGGAACATGGCTTCTTGCCAGTTGGTGCCTTCGCCCAAAGACGCGGGATCCGTCAATCCTGGAAGCGCGGCCAATCCAGCTGCGGCACGGCTCTCGTTCATCAACGTGGCGTACTCCTCAGCGTTCAACAACGCCATGTACTTCCAAGGCTCCTGCATGCCGACGTAGCTGTCGTAGGTCAAGGTGGCCTTGCTGCCACGCGAGCCCTTCTTGGTGGTGATCAACACCACCCCGTTGGCCCCACGCGCACCGTAAATGGCGGTGGATGCAGCGTCCTTCAAGATGCTGATGCTCTCGATGTCCGATGGGTTCAAGTAGTCAATGCCACCTGAAGGAATGCCGTCCACAATGAACAGAGGGTCCGAGTTGTTGATCGAACCGAGGCCACGGATGCGAATGGTCTGGGTCGACCCGGGCTGGCCCGAGTTTTGGGTGACCTGGACCCCGGCCGCGCGACCTTGCAAGGCCTGCTCCGTCCGCAACACGGGAATGCTCGTGGCTTCTTTGATGTCGACCGTGGTCACCGCCCCGGAGATCTTGCTCCGCTGTTGGTTGCCGTAGCCGATGACGACTGCTTCTTCAAGGCCAGCCACATCTGGACGAAGGGTGACTTTGAGGTCCGACACCGTGTTGGTGACCGTCAATTCTTGGCGCAGGTACCCGATGTAAGAAAACACCAAAGTCGCGCCTGACTCGGCCGTCAATGCGAATTTTCCGTCGAGGTCTGTGGCGGTGCCGGCGTAAGAGCCCTTGACCGTGACAGACACCCCTGGGAGGGGAAGGTCGCCGTCGACGACCGTACCTCCGACGGAGATGGTTTGGGCCAACAACCCCGAGCTTGCTCCGAAGAGCAAGATCAGGGTTGCAAGCGAGGAAAGGCGTTGAATCATTTCACGAAGCTCCAAGAAGCGCGCGCTTCTTCAGTTGAAATTTGAATGGTGTACACGCCGGCGTTCCAAGACGCCGCGTCAAGCACCAAGAGTTGTTCGTTCTGACGCATTTGCGCAGTGGCGACCAAACGGCCTTGAACGTCGCGGACATCCACACGGGCGTCGCCCATCAAAGGCGTGGCCAAACGAACGTTCAACACGTCGCCCACTGGCACTGGGAAGACAGAACCTTCGAGTGCAGTCAACTCCTCAATGCCGTCGACCTCCACCGTGACTGTCAAGCTTGCAGAAGCTGTGCAGCCGTTGGCATCGGTCACCGTCGCAGTGTACAAGCCGCCAGACAATGAATCGGGGTTGGCCTCCATTCCAGTCATGTTGTTCCACACGATGGTGTAATCAGGCGTGCCGCCGGACACCGTCGCGTCTGCTTGGCCGTCACCCGCGCCAGAATCTTCAGCCACGAGGGTCACCTCAATGGCGAGGGCTTCAGGAGCTGCGATGGTGAACGCATTGTCGTTGGAGCAACCGTCGGCACCCGTGGCCGTCAAGATGTACTCGCCGGGAGCCAAGGCCAAAGAACCGTACACGATCTCGGCAGTGTCCACCGCAAACGTGGCACCTTCGATGGCCACTGACGCTGAATCCAAGGTCACGCTGCCGAAGCCGTCGTGGCACAGGGCGTCCATCACGCTGAAGACCACTGCTGGGCCGTCACCGTACACACAGCTTCCGTCGTCTTCGTTCGCCGCAGCGTCGTAGTTGCATGCCGTGGCATCCGTGCAACCGGGCACAGGAACCACCGTGCACGCCGTGCACAAGTTCCAGCACACCACGTCGAGCTCGGCATCGCCAGTGACGTCGTACGTGCGGTTGATGTAGCCGTCGATGGTGGACGTGCATGGGTCGCCGTCGGTGAACTCCTCCTGGAAGGTCCAGCCATCGAGGGTGAACTTGTATTCAATCGTTCCACCCTGCAAATCCACGGCCAATTCGTAGATCATGTCGCCGTCGTCGTCGGTCATGGTGGCGCAAGAGCCGCACCATCCGTTGAAGGAACCGTTGAGGTTCACCGCGCCGTAGCCGCCGGTGTACTCGCTCATGTCCACACGGAACAACACAGAGCCGCCCGGAGGAGGGGGCACGTCGTTGCATGTGCCGTCGCACGTGCCGTAGTAGTCGTTGGTGGTGGATCCTGCCTCCGTGGTGCGGTTGGCGTAACCGCTGTAGTCCGTCACAGGTGCGCACGTGGCGCCGTCCACCATGTCGTTGACCAAGTTTTCCTGGTCGGCAAAGCCGTTGATCGCGTACTTGTACTCGACCGTGCCCGTCAAATCGGCCACTTCCACCGTGTACACGCCGTCGCCGTCAGGGTCGGTCATGGTGTTGTACGTGTCGTTGGCGCACCAGCCGCACCAGGGGCCAGTCACAAACACGTTGTCAAAGCCCTCAGGGGCACAGGTCATGTCCACGTTGAACGTGGTTTGGGCTTGGGCACCCACCGCGAGGAGGGCTGCAGCAGCCAAGGAGAACAAATTTTTCATGGATCGTATGATTAGATATTCAATTCAAATTCTGAGATCTGGTCCTTCACCCGAAGGCCAAACGTGCCAGGCTCCACCACATAGGAGTGGTCGGCGCCAATGAAACCAAGTTCCTCTGTTGAGACACTCAATCGGACCGTTTTCGTTGCTCCGGCGTCCACAAAGACCCGCTTGTAGGCCTTGAGCTTGTCGACGCTCGGTGTGATGGACGCCACACGGTCCTGCGCAAACAGCATCACCACCTCTGTGCTGGTGCGGTTTCCGAGGTTTTCAAGGACCACCTCCACCACCAAGTCATCCCCGAGGCGAATGTCGCCGTCGTTCAGCACGTGCAAGCCTTGGGTTTTCACCTCGCTGTAGCTCAACCCGTGCCCAAAGGCATATTGAGGTTGAAAAGCCGTCATGTTGAAATCGCTGTGCACGTCTTCCGTGCCTTTGCGGTCGTACGTGACGTGACTCGACGCCTCGCGCGGCCATGTGAACGGCAAACGGCCGGAAGGGTTGTACGCCCCACTCAACACTTGAGCAATGGCCGGCGCGCCGAAGTCTCCAGGCAAGTAGGCCATCACCACGGCGTCCAGGTCTTCTTCGACTTGGGAAAAGGTACGGGGTCGACCTTCCACAAACACCCCCACCACTTGCGTTCCAGTGGCTGCGACCTCTCGCACGAGCGCCAATTGGTTGTCGGGCAGACGAAGGTCGCCGATGTTGCCGACCAATTCGGTGTAGGGCATTTCGCCAAGGAACAACACCGCCACGTCCGGGCGAACGCTGCGAATCGACCGAACGACCCGTTGGATGTCCGACGCCTCGAAGTCCATGCGGTCCAAGGCCTCGTGCGCGATCCGGTCGACGCCAAATTCGTCGCGCAATCCCTCCAGCGCAGTTTTCCGTCCGGGGTTGTTGTACGTTGGGTCGGTGCCCTGCCACGTGCCGGACCAACCGCCGTTGAGGGCATTCAACGAATGCGCCGTGGGGCCCGACACGAAAATGGTGCCCTGACCGCCCAAAGGCAACAAGGGCTGGTCGGGATAGACGGCATGGGTGCCTTCGTTCTTCAGCACTGTGATGCATTCCAACGCGGCACGCGCGGCTGGACCGGCCAACCCTGCACGCTCGTCGTCAGTCAAAACCGGAGGCAAGGCACCTCCTCCCTCTTCCAACAAGCCCAGCTTCTCCTTCACCGTGAGGATGCGACGCACACTCAAATCGATGCGGCTTTCGGCGATTTGGCCTTCGTCCACCAGCTCTTTCAAAAGGACGGGAAAGTCGAGGTCTTGAGGCACCATGCTCATGTCGATCCCCGCGGCAATCGCCATGCGAATGGCGTCCTTGTACGTCGCCGCCACCTTGTGACGTTTGACCAAGTACTTGATGTCCTCCCAATCGGTCACGGCCAGACCTTCAAAACCCAATTCGCCGCGAAGCAAGTCGGTGAGCACAAAACGGTTGACGTGGGTGGGAATGCCGTTCATTTCCCCGCTGTTCACCATCACGGTCATGGCTCCCGCCTCCACGGCTTGTGCGAAGGGCG
>WTJL01000168.1 GCA_011524845.1 Flavobacteriales bacterium
AAGTGGGACAACTCAAAGGCGGCCTTCACGCGTTGCACATTGAGGCCACGCCCAAGGTCCATTGGCACGCGGGCATGTCCGTCGCAGGCTTTGGCGCCGCGCAGGTACCTCAGCGAAGCTTCGCCTATTTGGACCGAGTCTTTGAGCTCGAAACGGGGGAGTTGTCCAATACGGCAGGCCAATCGGGTCATGCAGTCCTGGGGATGGAAACGTTCACTCGATCGGGCGGAACGTGGCATCTCTCCATGCGTGCATCCGACGTTCGTCAAGGCTTGTTCCCCGGCATCGTCGGCTTGCCTCGTCAAGGAGATTTGGAACCCAACGAAGGCCGTTTTGACATCCGACTTCCTCACCAGCACGCCTCGCGCGTGCAATCGATGGTGCGGTGGGTCGAGAGCCAGGACTCGTCTGCTTCGCGCTGGTCGTTCAAGGCGAGCGGCGCGTGGAACCGTCGGTTGGAGCTTGCCCCGCCCCACGCCCATGGATGGGGTCCATTGCCTGAATCAGATCTGAGTTTGTCCTTGGAAGAATGGTCGTCGTTTGCGGAGGTTCGACGGACAGGGCCGCATGGCGTTTGGGGCATTCAATCCGAAGGCCAATGGGTCCAAACGGGAGGCTGGGAATTCTTGTTGGCAGATCACCAACGCGTTCGTTGGTCCGTCGTTGGAGAAACCACCAAAGGCCGTTCCACTGTGGCTGGCCGGTTGGACATGGTTCATGCTTCCCAGCAAGGACACCAAGAACCGAGCTACAACGCGCAAGGTGAGGTGGTGGGTACGGATGTGCGTGCCCTCCCGTTCCGCCGCACGGTTCCGGGAGGAATGGTGTCTTGGCAGCGCCCCATGTCCTGGCGCAACCGTTCTTTATCCGGGCAATGGTCAGTGGTCGCGTACGGCCGAGTTCCGAGCAACTACGAATGGGGTGCCAATGGCATCCACCACGGGACCTTCCGGTTTGAACAAGGAAATCCCAACCTCACCACCGAGTGGGCCTTGGAAGCCCGTGCCGAGGCTGAAAGTCCTGCGTCGCGGTTGGGGTGGCGTTGGGAGGCGCGCAGTTTTGCAGCTGTGCACCGTGGTTTCATTGCCATCACCCCCAGTCCGCAATTTGCCCCAATTGCCCATGCCGGACAGGTCTACCGATTCGAAAGCAGAAACGCCTTTCGCACAGGCGCCGAAGGCCATGTGGCGTGGCATGCGGAACGGCAATCCCTCCGTCTCGAAGGGGCGCTTCTGGGGCAATGGGACCTCTCGACCGGTCTGGGATTGCCCTTCACCACCCCTGCACAGGGCCGCCTCGAATGGCGAGGCCGTGCCAGAAACGGATGGACCTTGAGTCTGTCCGGACGCGGCATCGCTCCAGCGGTGCTGACCGCGCGCAACGAAGAGGCCACACCCGGCGTCTTGCTTGCGGATTTCACACTTTCTCAAACCACGAACCGTGGCGTTTGGTCCTTGGACATTCAAAACGCCTTCGACCGTCCGTGGCTTGACCACACCAGCGCGTACCGTGCCTTGGGTCTTGTGGCTCAAGGTCGGTGGGTGCAACTCCGCTTCAACACAACGCTGAAGCATTGATTCACAAAAACACGAAACACAATTCTCATGAAATTGAACCTCAACATGCCGGCGACCGCCGGTGCAATTGCAGCAGTGGCTGCGCTTTCCTCTTGCCAACCGACCGACCGTGAAGATCCTACGGTGTGCACAGGTTTGGGGGCTGAATTCAGCGTGACCGCTGCAGAAATCGACGTGCTTGCCGGGGACACCATCACCTTGTCTGACGTGTTCTGCGACGACGAAGGTTTGAGTGAAGTGCGCTGGGACATCCACAGCGCGGAAGGCCACGAAGGCCACGAAGAAGACGAGCACGACCATGACCACGACGAAGAGGAAGAACACGAGGAACACGAGGACGAAGGACTGGTGTTGTTCAGCGGCTCGGATTGGGCTGTTCTGGAAAACCAGGGCTTGTCCGGATTGGAGGATGCTTCATCCATCACCTTGAACGTTCCTTTGACGGCACGTGGAATTTGGCATGTCAATGTGTCGTTGGTGGATTCTGCCGGCAATGCCGAGGAATTTTTGACAGACTTGCACATTGAAAACAACCACCTTCCCGAATTCAAATTGACTTCCATCGATGGCGTGGATCCGGCCACCCTCGACGATGAGGTGGAATGGAACATCAATTCTCTTGTGCTGATCGAGGGCGTGGTCTCCGACAGCGATGGTGTGGCGATGGCTTCTCTGATGTTGGTGGAAGAAGACACCGATTCGGTGTTCTGGTCAACTACGCTGGCGCCCTCTGGAGCCACGACGTTTGCATTCAGCGACACCTTGACAGCGCCTTCGGTGGAAGGCGATTTTCACATGGAGCTGACTGCAACAGACGGCACGGGCGTTGACATGGAAACGGGATTTCACGTGGAAGTAGAAGACTGATCTCGCGCTCAGTGAGCATCATTCAAGGGCGTCCTTCGGGGCGCCCTTGTTCGTTTGACATCAACAAATGGTGTCT
>WTJL01000011.1:0-6477 GCA_011524845.1 Flavobacteriales bacterium
TGGATGCTCGTGTGGTGGGTGGCGGAAGCGGTGCCGTTGGGCGTGACTTCGGTGTTGCCCTTGGTGGTCTTTCCCTTGCTGGGCGTGACCGACGTGGCCACGGCGGCGGCCCCGTATGGGTCCAAATTTGTGTTCTTGTTCATGGGCGGGTTTCTCATCGCCCTGGCGCTGGAGCGTTGGCACCTTCACCGCCGGTTTGCCTTGAACATCCTGGTGGCGGCAGGAGGGAGGCCGAGGAGGTTGCTGGCCGGGTTCATGCTCGCCACGGCATCGCTCAGCATGTGGATCTCCAACACCGCGACCACGCTGATGATGTTGCCCATTGCACTGTCCGTGTTGTCCAAAATCCAACTCGACCGCCATTCCCGTTTTCCCGTGGCGTTGTTGCTGGGCACGGCCTACGCCGCCAACCTTGGTGGCATTGCCACGCTGGTGGGCACACCACCCAACGTCGCCATGGCCGGGTTGGTGGAGGAACACGTGGGCCAAACCGTGCCCTTCCTGGAGTGGATGGTCATGGCGTTGCCGTTTTCAGCCGTGATGCTGGGCTTGGTGTACGTCTTGCTCACCCGTGTGCTTTGTCGCGTGTCGGCAGACCCTTTGGACGGAGGGGTGCAAGAATTGAAAGACGAACTGGCCTCCCTCGGGGCGTGGAGCTTGGCTGAGAAGCGGGTGGCTGTGGTGTTTGGTGCGACCGCTCTGTGCTGGGTGGCCCGTCGCTGGGTGGTCGCCCAATGGGGATTGCCACTCAACGACACGACCATTGCGATGGCGGCCGGAGCCATGTTGTTTGTCATCCCCTCGGGCCGGCCTGACGAGGCGTTGCTCTCGTGGCAAGACACCCAGCGCCTTCCTTGGGACATCTTGCTGTTGTTTGGCGGGGGCTTGACGCTGGCAGGCCAACTCAGCGAGGCCGGCGTGCTTGTCGCCGTAGCAGACGGCGTGTCAGCACTGCCACACATGTCCGGTCCGCTGTTGGTGGCGGGATTTGTCCTGGTCTCCCTCTTTTTGACGGAAGTCATGAGCAACCTCGCCTTGACGGTGGTCATGGTGCCGGTGGTGGCCCAGGTGGCGGTGGCATGGGACATGGACCCGCTGCTGCTCGTGGTGCCCGTGACCATGGCCAGCAGTTGCGCGTTCATGCTTCCCATGGCCACCCCGCCCAACGCCATTGTGTTTGGGAGTGGCCGATTGCGCATGTTCACCATGGTCCGAGTGGGGGTTGTGTTGAACATGGTGGCCGCGGCTTTGGCGTGGCTTTGGGCGATGTGGGTGTTGCCCGAGTGGTTGGCGTGGGTGTGATGCAACGTTTGGGCGAGGTGTGATGTTCCTTTGTGGACATCAATCCCAAACCTGAACCATGAAACAATTTGCCTTTCTCGCGTCACTCCTCTGTGTGACCCTCGGAGCCTCTGCCCAATTTGGCACAGCCCCTGATTTTACCGTCACCGACCTCGACGGCAACGAGCACCAGCTCTACGCGGACATCTTGGACCAAGGACTCATTGCAGTGGTCGACGTGTCTGCCACGTGGTGTCCTCCTTGCTGGAGCCTTCACAGCTCTCACGCGTTGCAAGACCTCCACGAGGCGTACGGTCCTGACGGCACCAACCAGTTGCGTGTGATCTTCTACGAGGCCGATGCCAACACCACCTTGGCCGACGTGCAAGGCACGGGCGGCAACACCCAAGGCGATTGGACCGAAGGTGTGACGTACCCCATCATCAACGAAAGCCCCCTGTCGCTCGACCTCAACATTTGGGCTCCCCTCGGCTTTCCAACAGTGAACGTCATCCGTCCTTCGGACTACGAAATTGTCCTCGACACGTGGAACTTGTTGTCGTTCGAAGCTCAAGTCGACGCCATCAACGGCGCGAACATCGACGGCATCGTTCTCGGCGTGGCCAACACCGCGGAAGTTGCTGCGGGTCAGGCCAACGTGGAGGTGTACCCCAACCCCTCGTTGGGAGAGTTCGCCGTGGAGTTGAACGGCTTCAACGGTGTGGCCACCGTGGAGGTGTACAACATTGTCGGTCGTCAAGTGTGGACGTCCACAGCCCAAGGTCAGGGTGCCATTCAGCGCATCGACCTCGGCGGATTGGAGGCAGGCAACTACCTCATCCGCGTGTCTGACGACGTCACCAAGGTGACCCGTCGCGTGACGCTCCTCGACTGAGGAATTCAACGACTGTGTGAATGCGGCGTGCCGAAGGGTGCGTCGCATTTTTTTTGCGCTACTTTGGAGGCATGCAGTGGGAAGTATGGCAAGTGTGGCTCGCGGCGGCCATGGGGCTGATCATCTTGGAAGTGTTTGTGCCAGGGTTTGTCCTGGCGTGCCTGGGAGCAGGGGCGTTGGCGGGCGCAGCGGCTGCCGCCTTCGGGTGGGGCCTCAGTGCGCAACTCGTGAGCGTGGCCCTGTTCAGCCTGTTGTCTTTTTTCTTTCTGCGGCCGGTGGCTTTGCGCATGTCGCAATCGGAAGGCACCCGAACCGGCGTCGACGCGCTGGTGGGTCGGAAGTGCCGGGTCACCACGTCTTTCGATCCTGACACTGGCCTCGGCCGATGCAAAGTGGACGGAGACGACTGGCGCGCCCAACTCTCCCCTCAAGCCCAAGCGGATGCTGCGCCTGAAGGTGCCTCCGTGTGGGTGGAACGCGTCGACAGCAACACCCTCATTGTTCTAACTCAACCCCCTACACCGTGAGTCCCACCTCCATCCTCGCCCTCATTTTTCTCCTGCTGGCCATCGTCATTGTGGTCAAGGGTGTGCGCATTGTGCGTCAAAGCGAAAGCATGGTCATTGAACGCCTCGGCAAGTATCGAACCACGCTCAACGCAGGCATCAACATCATCATTCCCATTGTGGACCGCCCGCGGGACATTGTGTGGCGTCTGTCTGGAGAAATGCCCGACGGCACCAAGGTGATTCAGTACAAGATGAAGGACCGTGTCGACCTGAGAGAGACGGTGTTTGACTTCCCCAAGCAGGGGGTGATCACCAAGGACAATGTGGTGACGGAAATCAATGCCTTGATCTACTTCCAAATCACCGACGCAGTGAAGGCCGTCTACGAGATCAACAACCTGCCCAACGCCATCGAAAAGCTGACCCAAACCACCCTGCGGAACGTCATCGGGGAATTGGAGTTGGACGAGTGTTTGACGTCCCGCGACACCATCAACATGAAGCTGCGAACCATTTTGGACGAAGCCACCAACAAGTGGGGGGTCAAGGTGAACCGGGTGGAGCTGCAGGACATCAACCCACCGACCGACATCAAGGAGGCGATGGAAAAGCAAATGCGGGCGGAGCGCACGCGTCGCGCCCAAATCATCGACGCCGAAGGCACCAAGACTGCGGCCATTCTCGAAGCGGAAGGCCGCAAGGGGGCCGACATCAACCAAGCGGAAGGTCAAAAGCAAGCCCGCATCCTCAAGGCGGAAGGGGAGGCACAGGCACGTTTGGCCGTGGCGGAAGCCGAAGCCGAGGCCATCCGTCGGATCGCCGCTGCGGTGGAAACGTCGTCCGCCGACCCCACCCAATACCTCATCGCCGTGAAGTACATCGAAATGATGGACCAAGTTCTCCGAGACGGGGGCGCAGGATCCAAGACGGTCTTCATGCCGTACGAGGCGAGCGGCCTCATGAGCAGCGTGGGGGGCATCAAAGAGCTGATGAATGCGGCGAAAGACTGAGCTTGCGGGTGTTCTTGGCACCCTCGCCTTCACCGTGTCGGTCCTGTGCGGAGGGTGCGGGGATGTGCTTGACGGCGGCAACGCCACCTTGCGCGATTACACGGGACTCGATGGATGCGGTTGGGTGATCGAGACCGATGCCGGGGGCGTGTTGGAGCCCTTGAATTTGGGTGAATTCATTGCGGACCCTGACCCAGGCATGCGGTTGGCGATCGACTACCAAGAAGAGGGCGGCTACGCCAGCATTTGCATGGTCGGTCCCATCGTGACCCTTTTGGCCTGCGATCAGATCGACTGAAGACGGTCGCGCAATGCGTCCAAGTGCGCCCGTTTGCCGGCCTGCCGGAGACGTTGGGCGGAAGCCGTCTTGTAGCGGTGGGTCGACAAAAAGTGGATTTGAAATTCAATCCAATCCACGTCGGAGAACCGTTGGCCTCGATGTTCAAGTTCTTGCCGCAACCCTTCCGCGCGGGGGGTGTAATCTTCTCGTCCGAGGTAGTCGAGGTCCGCGTCTTGGATGATCTGCTCGAGCAGGGTGGTGGCCGGGGAATGCAGCTCGGTCGACAAGATGAGTTCCTTGATCAACCTCCTGGCCTCTTCGTCCACGCCAAAGTCAGGCAACCACGCATCGACCAATTCGCAGGCCCGCTTTTCGTGACGGTGAGGAGATTCGATGAACCCCACGTCGTGCATCCAGCAGGCCAATTCCAAGCATGCCAGCGACTCTGCGTCTTCCACGCCTTCCAATGCGGCCAGACGCAACGCCGCCTCACACACATCGGCGGTGTGCGCCGCGTTGTGGTACGCGAGTGAGGAGGGCAACTCGCGCTCCAGCTTTCCTTGGATGAAGGTCCTTGCGTCTTGGAGGTTCATGGGAAAATCGACGACCCGTGTCGTGGTCAAAGGTGCGACAATATCGTCAGAATGGAATCCGTACCTTGGCGTACAACTGAAGGATGCCATTGCCATGAAGTTTGGGAAAAACCAAAAGCTCTTTGCCTTGTACGGTGCCCTGTTTGGGGTGTGCTTTCCTGTCATCGGTTCCTTGTTGCAATGTTGGGTCGACACCATGTCCTTCACATGGTCCAACATTCTCAACGTGCAGCGGGAGTCTGAATTGCTGTGGATCATCGACACGGCGCCCCTGTTTTTGGGTTTGTTTGCATCCTTCGGTGGCCGCCAGATGGACCGCGTGGAGTCGCGGAGTGTGCTGCTCAACAAGCGCTACCATGAAATGAAGGAGCTTCGCCGCAAAGCCGACGAGGCCAACGCGTCCAAGAGTTTGTTCTTGGCCAACATGAGCCACGAAATCCGGACCCCGATGAACGCCATCATTGGGATGTCTTACCTCGCCTTGAAGCGGTCGACGGAACCGGAGGTGGTGCAGTACATCGAGAAGATCGAGCGCAGCGGAAAATCCTTGCTCGACATCATCAACGACATCTTGGATTTTTCCAAAGTGGAAGCGGGTGAAATTGTTATCGAGCACATTCCTTTCACATTGGAAGACTTGATGGTCGAGGTGGCGGACATCACCAACGTCAAGCTCAAAACCAAGGCGGACATCGAGTTTGTGATGGACTTGGACAAGAACTTGCCCGAGGTTGTGGTGTCCGATCCCACAAGGCTGCGTCAGGTGGCCATGAACCTCATGGACAATGCCGTGAAGTTCACCGAGCGCGGGGAAATCAAGCTGTCCTGCCGGTTGAAGGCCCAGACGGGGAAAGGTCTGGTCTTGACGTTTGAAGTGTCGGACAGCGGCATTGGCATTCCAGGAGACAAGCTCGACAAGATCTTTGAGCCGTTCAGGCAGGCGGACAACACCACCACGAGGAAATACGGGGGCACGGGCCTCGGTTTGGTCATCACCAAGCGTTTGGTCGAGCTGTTGGGCGGTTCGCTCGAGGTGGTGTCCACACCGGGTCAAGGCACGACGTTCACGTTTGACGTTCTCTGTCCCATTCAGTCGTCCGACCCCTTGATTCCAGCGTCCTACAACCGCACGTTGGAGCACCTTCGTGTCTTGCTCGTCGACGATTCTTTGACCGCGAGAACCGTGCTGAAAGACATGCTTCAATCGTTTGGTTTTGAGGTCCTTGACGCCGCGTCTGCGGAAGAGGGATTGCGCATGTTTGAGGAAACCCAAAGAGGCGGCCGCCATGTGGATTTGATCGTGGCCGATTGGTACATGCCAGATGTGGACGGCCTTGAGTTGATTGAGCGCATCCAAGCCAAAAACCCCCACAACCACGCTGTGTTGATGGTGACGGCGTTTGGCGAGGACGCCTTGAAGGATGCTGCGCAGGCGGAGCTCATTGACGGTTACCTGGTCAAGCCGGTGTCGCCGTCGACGCTGTTCGACAAAATCCAAGAGAGCCTGTCCAAACGGGCGTACAAAGGCACGGCGGGAGAAAGCCAGCCGCGCGACGTGGACACCTACCGTCAAGCGCTGGCGGGCACGCACGTGTTGCTCGTGGAGGACAACGAAGTGAACCTCGAATTGGCCCAGGAACTTCTGACCGACGTTGGCGTCACCACCGACGTGGCAAGGAACGGGGAAGAAGCTGTGGCCAAAGCCACCCAAGGGCGCCACGA
Organism: Flavobacteriales bacterium; assembly: GCA_011524845.1. GTDB lineage: Bacteria > Bacteroidota > Bacteroidia > Flavobacteriales_D > Sanyastnellaceae > UBA11663. The sequence goes on from WTJL01000011.1 coordinate 6,291, forward strand.
CCTCGTGTTGATGGACATTCAAATGCCCGTCATGGACGGCCTCACGGCCACCAGAGAACTTCGAAACACCCATGCCTACCGTGGTCCGATTGTGGCCATGACGGCCCACGCGATGGCCGGTGAACGGGACAAGAGTTTGGACGCAGGCATGAACGAGCACCTCACGAAGCCCATCGATCCCCATGTG
>WTJL01000011.1:6577-10360 GCA_011524845.1 Flavobacteriales bacterium
TGAAAGCGGAACAAGACTGGGATGCACTGGCAAGCTTGCTGCACAACCTCGGTGGCGTGTCGGGCAACATTGGGTTCACCGAATGGGGGCAACAAGCGCTGGCGCTGTCTCGCACCATGAGAGAGCACGATGCGCTGACCGACATCGAATCGGCGCAGCTGGTGGATTTGGTGGACCGCCTCAGAGACGTGCTCGACGGTTTGGCCTCGTTTTTTCAGGCCCAACCTGCCCAGAAATCGGACGCCACCGCTCCGGTGATGGACGAAGGCGGGTGGGCGTCCATGGTGGCGGAATTGGTGCCGATGTTGGAAGACAATTCCCCTGATGCCTTGGACTTGGTGAGAAAGGTCCAAGAGGGGTGGCAGTTGAACCAAGCGCAAGAAGCGTTGTTGGCCCAAGTGGCGGCCGCGCTGGATGAATTTGAATTTGAGCAGGCCTTGAGCCACATGACCGAGACGCCATGACCCACGAAATGTTTGATTCGGCCTTTGAGGGCAAAATTCTGGTGGTCGACGATTCAGTGGAGAATCTGAAGCTGCTCAGCGGCTTGCTCGGCAGTCACTACCGTGTCAAGGTGGCCAAAGACGGAGAAACGGCATTGAAACTGATCGCGGCGGATTCGGACATTCAGCTCGTGCTGTTGGACGTGGAAATGCCGGGAATGAACGGGTTTGAGGTGTGCCGTCAGATCAAGGCCAATCCCCAGTCGGAGCACATTCCTGTCATCTTCTTGACCGGCCGAGGGGACGATGCCAGCGAGATGGAAGGACTGGGTGCGGGAGGGGTGGATTACATCACCAAACCTTTCAAGCCGGAGATTGTGCACGCTCGGATTCGGTCGCAATGGTCGCTTCAAGAGGCCAAAGCCAAAGCCGATGAGTTGCTCCGTGTGGTGCTTCCTGAAAATGTGGTTCAATCTCTGTTGAAGCATGGACGCTACGAACCCGTGCACCATGAAGATGCGTCCATTTTGTTCTGCGACTTGGTGGGGTTCACCAAGGCCACCACAACGATGTCGCCCCGGGTCCTTGTGGACGAGCTGAGCGCCTTGTTTGGAGCGTTCGACGCCATCGCGCAGCGGTGGGGAGTGACCCGCATCAAAACGATGGGAGACGGGTACATGGCGGTGTGTGGCATCGATGGACGGACCGAGGCGCATGCCTCGCGGTTGGCAGCCGCCGCGCTGGAGATGGTCGAGGCCGTTCGATTGCGTGCCGAAGAGGGGGCGTATCCCTGGGCGTGCAGAATTGGTCTTCACGCGGGAAGCTTGATGTCCGGCATCGTCGGAACCACGCGCTTTCAGTTTGACGTCATGGGCGACAGCGTCAACGTCGCTGCCCGGGTCGAAAGCAACGGAGAGCCGATGTCGGTCACAGTCAGCGAGGAGTTCCTTGCTGCCTTGGACCCCAACCAAGCGGACGCGACCTCCCTCGGCATCCACGAGTTGAAGGGGAAAGGAGCGCGCGAATTGTGGCGCTTGAATGCGCTGAAGACGGTGCCGACGGAGTTGAACGTCGGATAACCCATCAAGCCCTTGAGGCTTCCCACGGGATGCGCCGGTAGGAAGGGGAAGTGTGGTAGGCTTGGGGCACAACGGATCGGAGGGTGTCTTTCAATCCATGCAGCAGGGCTTCTCGGTGGTAATTGGGGCGCACCACCAAACTGACTTCTCGCGCCGGTTGGGGATCTGCGAACTGTCGAACACAGGGGTCCTGGCGGTTTTCAAGCGCTTCAAGCCCTGGGATCAGGGTGCATCCGCCCGACTGACGGACGAGCCGCTTCAACGTTTCAATGGACCCGCTTTCGCACTTGAACCCGAGGTCTGCTCCTCGCTCAGGGGCTCCACACAGCTGGAGCACTTGCGACCGAAAGCAATGGCCCTCTTCGAGAAGCAGCATGGATTCAATGGGCAGGTCTGACGCGGCCAGTTGACCAGAAGGGATGGACGATGCGGCGTGATCGGGGTGCAAGTAAGCCAACATCGGCTCCATGAAAGTGGGCTCGTACCGCAGCTTGGTGTCGGAGAGGGGCGTCACCAACACGCCGACGTCGATGTCTCCGTTGTGCAAGTCTCGGACCATGTCTGCTGTGGTGCGCTCGAGCACGAGAACTTCCAGGTCCGGACACCTCTCTACGAGTGCCGGCATCAGGCGTGGCAACACCGTGGGCGCCAAGGTCGGAAGCACGGCCAATCGAAGGTGACCGTCCATGCGCTCGGTGGTTCCTGCCATCCAGTCCGACAGCCCGCCCAATTCGTCCAAAACGCGTTGTGCAGTGGCATGCACCTGCTGGCCAACCTCCGTCAGTTGGATGGGCTGGGTGCTGCGGTCAAAGAGGACCGATCCCAATTCGTGTTCCAGCTTTTTCAATTGCATGGACAACGTGGGTTGCGCCACGCGGCAACGGATGGCCGCACGTCCAAAGTGCCCTTCAGCAGCCACCGCATGAACGTATTTGAGTTGTTGCAGGGTCATTGATTGATTTTATCTATGGCAATGATATGATTTTCGATTTTCATGATGATGGTGTCGAAGAATAGATTTGAGGAAAACAACCTTTCACAACGGATTCATGAAATTTTCAAGTCTTTCCATGGGGCTGGGGGTGGTCCTGCTGTCGGCCCTCGTGTCCTGCTCCAACGATCAAGCGTCCTGCGACCATGCCGACGGCGGCTCAGCGTCTGGATGTCCTTTCCACGCCGGTGCCACGGGTCCTGCAGGTGAGGGCGGCCGTGCGAAGTCGTTGCAAGAATGGTGGCCCAACCGCTTGGATTTGGGTGTCCTTCGTCAACACTCGGCAAAGTCCAATCCCATGGGAGAAGATTTCGATTACCGGGCAGCCTTCAGCGAGGTGGATTACGACGCCTTGAAAAAAGACATCGAAGCGGCCATGCTCGATTCTCAGGATTGGTGGCCCGCAGACTGGGGCAACTACGGAGGGCTCTTCATTCGCATGGCGTGGCACAGCGCCGGAACCTACCGCACCGGAGATGGCAGGGGAGGAACGCGTGAAGGCCAACAGCGTTTTGCACCCCAAAACAGCTGGCCCGACAACGGCAACCTCGACAAGGCGCGTCGCCTCTTGTGGCCTGTCAAGCAGAAGTACGGCAACGCCATTTCTTGGGCGGATTTGATGATTCTTGCCGGCAACGTGGCGCTCGAGTCCATGGGCTTTGAAACCCTCGGATTCAGCGGTGGGCGTGCGGATGTGTGGGAGCCTCAAGAAAACGTGTACTGGGGAGCAGAGAAAGAATGGCTTGCCGACGAGCGGTACGAGGGAGACCGCGAGCTTGAAAACCCACTGGCGGCAGTCCAAATGGGGCTCATCTACGTGAATCCCGAGGGACCCAATGGCAACCCCGATCCGGTCCTTGCCGCGAACGACATCCGCGAGACGTTTGGCCGGATGGGCATGAACGACGAGGAGACTGTGGCGTTGATTGCAGGGGGACACACCTTGGGGAAAACGCACGGTGCAGGACCTGCTGACCATGTCGGTGTCGCTCCTGAAGGGGCGGCGATCGAGGAGCAAGGGTTTGGATGGAAGAGCTCGTACAAAAGCGGAAAGGGCGCCGACGCCATCACATCTGGGTTGGAAGTCATTTGGACCAAGACCCCCACGGAGTGGAACCAAGGCTACTTCAAGTCGCTGTTCAACAACGAATGGGAATTGACGAAGAGTCCTGCCGGTGCTCACCAATGGGTGGCCAAGGATGCAGGGGAGATTTTCCCGGACGCGTTTGACGAGAACAAAAAGCACCGTCCCACGATGTTGACGACGGAC
>WTJL01000093.1 GCA_011524845.1 Flavobacteriales bacterium
TGTTCGTTCGCATGATTTGAAAAGATTATTTCACCCTAAATATACAACTCGTCGTTGGAATTGCCATGAATAACAGATTTTTTTCATCGTTCGTCGAATTATTATATGATTTCGTCGGTTTCGAATGGCACCTTACGAGACTTCTTGATTTGGGTTACATCCGACCTAACTTTGAGGCCTTCAAATCGCCCCGAGGGGCATGACGATTTCCCATGTTTGAGAACCTCCAAGAACGATTCGAGCGTGCCTTTAAAGTGTTGAAGGGACACGGCTCCATCACCGAAGTGAACGTCGGCGACACCTTGAAAGAAGTGCGGAAAGCGCTGCTCGATGCCGACGTCGATTTCAAGACGGCCAAGACCTTTGTGAAGACCGTCAAGGAGCAAGCGATGGGCCGCCAGGTGTTGACGTCCATTCAACCGGGTCAGCTCCTGATCAAAATCACCCACGAGGAACTCACCAAGCTCATGGGCCAGGCCGCTGCCCCTCTCGAATTGAAGGGCAAGCCGTCGACCATCTTGCTCGCGGGTTTGCAAGGGGCTGGAAAGACAACCCATGCAGGAAAACTCGCCGCACGCATCGCCAAATCCGGTCGAAAGCCTCTCTTGATTGCCTGTGACGTGCACCGCCCTGCCGCCGTGGACCAACTCCACGTCGTGGGAGAAAGCGTGGGTGCAGATGTGTACTCAGAACCTGGAGTCAAAGACGCTGTGGGCATTGCAGAACGCGGCATGGCCAAGGCCAAGGCCGAGGGCTATGGCGCCGTCATCGTGGACACCGCAGGACGTTTGGCCATTGATGAAGTCTTGATGGACGAGATCGCTGCGGTCCGCCAAGCCGTTCAGCCCGACGAGATTTTGTTTGTGGTGGACGCCATGACAGGGCAAGACGCCGTGCAAACGGCCAAGGCCTTCAACGATCGCTTGGATTTCAGCGGGGTGATCTTGACCAAACTGGACGGGGATGCCCGCGGCGGTGCTGCGCTGAGCATCTACTCTGTGGTGGGCAAGCCCATCAAGTTTGTGGGCACGGGTGAAAAGATGGACGCGTTGGACGTCTTCCACCCTGAGCGGATGGCCGACCGCATCCTCGGCAAAGGCGATGTGGTGTCGCTCGTGGAGCGCGCCCAGCAAGCCATCGACGAGAAAGAGGCGCAGCGCCTTGAAGCCAAGCTTCGCAAGAACACGTTTGACTTGGACGACTTTTTGGCCCAAATCCAACAGATCAAGAAGATGGGGAACGTCAAGGACCTCTTGGGCATGGTCCCTGGCATGGGCAAGGCCTTGAAAGGCATGGACGTCGACGACAACGCCTTTGTGGGCATCGAATCCATCATTCAATCGATGACCCCCTCTGAACGAGCCGAGCCCGGCATCATCAACGGCAGCCGCCGCTCGCGCATCGCCAAGGGGTGCGGACGCAGCGTGGAAGAAGTGAATCGCCTGTTGAAACAGTTCGAAGACATGAAGAAGGTGATGGGCATGATGGCCAAAGGCGGCATGCCCCGCATCCCCGGCATGCGCATGCCAGGACGCATGCGTTGATGAACCCGACAGGAACCCCTAGATTCACATCATGACGAAGATTTTGGACGGCAAGGCCACGTCTCTGGCCATCGAAGCAGAACTCACAGAAGCAGTGAATGCCCGTTTGGCTGCTGGACGGAAACGCCCCCATTTGGCCGCGGTGCTCGTCGGGGACAACCCTGCGAGCCGCGCCTACGTCGGACACAAAGTCAAGGCTTGCGCGCGTGTGGGGTTTGAAAGCACCCTCGTCGAGAAGCCGGCGGACATTTCCCAGGACGACCTTCTTGCCGTGGTCGAGGAGTTGAACCACAACCCCGACGTCGACGGATTCATCGTCCAGCTCCCCCTCCCCGACCACATCGACGACCAAGCCGTCCTCGAAGCAGTGAACCCCGCCAAAGACGTGGATGGATTCCACCCTGTCAATGCGGGAAAAATGTCCCTTGACCTCCCCTGCTTTTTGCCTGCCACCCCCATGGGCATCATGTCGCTGCTCGACCGTGCAGGCATCGACACCCAAGGAAAACACGCCGTCATTTTGGGGCGCAGTTCCATCGTTGGTACCCCCATGGCGCTCCTGTTGCGCCGCAACGGCGCTCCGGGGAACTGCACCGTGACAGTGTGCCACAGCCGCACCCAAGATTTGGCCGAACACACGCGACGGGCCGACATCCTTGTCGCCGCCATTGGCCGAGCACACTTCGTGACCGCGGACATGGTCAAAGAAGGTGCCGTGGTCATCGACGTGGGAATCAACCGCATTCCCGACGCCACCAAAAAATCGGGATCCCGACTCACCGGTGACGTTGATTTTGACCAAGTGGCGCCCAAGTGCAGTTGGATCACCCCTGTTCCAGGCGGGGTCGGCCCCATGACCATTGCCTCGCTCATGCAGAACACCCTGCAGGCCTGCGCCAACAAAGACACATGACTTGGACGTCCAGCGACGAACGCTGGATGCTCCGTGCGCTTGAACTGGCCGCACGGGGCCGCTTCACCACATGGCCCAACCCCATGGTGGGATGTGTGGTGGTGGAAAACGACCGGTTGTTGGGAGAAGGCTGGCACATGAAACATGGCGAAGCCCACGCCGAGGTGAATGCCTTGGCTCAAGTGGACCCCAAGAAGGACCTGAGCAACGCCACGGCGTACGTCACGTTGGAACCTTGCAGCCACATCGGAAAAACGCCTCCTTGCGCCGATTTGCTCGTGTCGCGCGGCGTGGGCCGTGTCGTGGTCGCCTCCAAGGACCCCAACCCTGAAGTGTCTGGCCGCGGCCTGTCGCGACTCGGCGATGCCCAGTGTCAAGTCGACGTGGGATGCCTCGAGAAAGAGGCCCTGGAATTGAACCGGGCGTTCATGCACTCCATGACTTCGAGCCGGCCATGGATCACCCTGAAGTGGGCCCAAAGCCAAGACGGGTACGTCGATCCAGATTTGGAGGCTCCCTTTGGCCGCGGAGGATGCGCCTTGACCGGCGCCCAGTCTGGTCGCCACACCCACACATTGAGGGCCACCCATGACGGCATTTTGGTCGGCATGCGAACCTGGCTCGTCGACCGTCCGTCGTTGACCACCCGTCACGTTCCCGGTTCCAACCCAGCGCGCTTCATTCTGACTTCCGGTCAATCGCCCAAGCCTGAGAATGCGCCTGTGCTGTCCGGAAACGACACCGCCACTTTGGTGTGTCCTGCCGAAGCCATCCACTCTCCGGCCCTCCTCAGCTGGATGCAAGCAGGCTACGGCGTTCTGGCCCTGCGAGGCTTGGCCTTCTCAGAAGCCTGGTGGACGGATTTCAAAGCCCAAACCTCCATCGCCGCGTGCATGGTCGAAGGCGGCGCGCAGGTCGCCCAAGGCGTGTTGGACAGCCGTTGCTGGGACGAAGTTCACGTCCTTGAGGCGCCAGAACGCCTCGGCCACGGATTGGCAGCTCCCCCTTGCCCTGAATCGGACCCCCATGTGTTCGCTCGCCTGGGCGAGGATGTGTTGACCGTGTGGAGGGCCGATTCTATTTCTGCTGCGTCATGCTGACTTTTTTGGCCACCATCCTCAGCACGGTGTTCATCTTCCTGCTGTTCCCCAGCTTCAAGCGCTGGGGCATTCGCACTGCATGGGCGATCACGGTCAACTACTTCGTGGCTGCGGGCCTGGGATGGAGCCTCGCAGGTGGCATGAACGCTGTCGGCCAGAGTCTTCAGGCGCCATGGATCTTGCCCTTGTCGATGATAGGTGTGTTCTTCTACCCCTTGTTTCGACTGACCGCGACGTGTTCCCAAGAACTGGGCATCAGTGTGGCGACCATCGCCACCAAATTGTCCATGGCCCTCCCCGTCCTCGTGCTGGCAGTGGCGGACGGCATGGGCCACATTTCTTGGGGACAATGGCTCGGTCTGGCCCTGGCCTTCCCGGCTGTCTACCTCTCTGCACGATCTGCCGGAGGGTCCACGTCAGATGTCGCCGCCTCTTCCATCCGAAGTTTGTGGTGGATGCCCGTGGTGATGTTCCTCGGAAGCGGATGCATCGACCTCGTATTTGGATGGTATTCCACCGACGTCAGTCTGGATGCACCAGGCATGCAGATGGCCTTTGCCTCCGTCCCCTTCACGCTTGGAGGCGTGGTCGGGTTGGCTCACCAAATTCAGTTGGGGCACGGCTGGCCCAAAAGACGGGACGTCCTCGGCGGCGTCGCATTGGGCGTCACCAATTTTGCCTCCCTCTACTTTTTGTTGTTGGCCTTTGACGCCCAACTGCTGGAGCGGGCCATGGTCATTCCCTTGCTCAACCTCAGCGTGATTGTCATGGCCACCCTGGCCGGGATGGTGCTTCTGCAAGACCGCCCCAACCAACAAGCCCGATGGGGCGTGGCACTTGCCGCCGCCGCCATCGGACTCATGATGGTGTTCAGCTGAACGCTTTCTCTTACTCTTCTTCGGCAGGAGCGCGAAGCTCCGCATCCCGACGGGCGCGCTGCATGGGGTTCTCCCCGCCCGCGCCGTAACGGCTGTACCGGCTGCTGCCCTGGAACACCTCAAAGCGGGTGGGCTCCGGACGCGGTGGCCACACGTTGTTGCCCATGTCCACGTCGGCCGTTTCCATGTAAGGGTCGAGCATGATGCGGGTCGCTGGACGGTCGGTGACAAACACCTTGGTGACCGTAGGCTCGCTCATTTTCCAAATTTCAGCGGGGATGCGACGCACTTCGCGTTCACCGTCCTCGTATTCGAACTCAAGGATCAAGGGCATTACCAAGCCACCGACGTTGCGGAAGGTGATTTCGTAGTACTGCTTTCCGCTTTCCAACAAGGCCTTGTCTTCGTCGCTCAAGCCCTCCATGTACTCCGCGGCATCCTCCCGGTCCAATTCGAGGACTTCGTACTTGCCGGTGGTGGTGTAGTAGTCGTTGAGCGTGGGGTCGGCTTCGAGGTAGGACTCAGGCACTCCCCCGTTGGCGTTCCGAATTTGGGTGATGTCCTGGGGCGTGCGTTCGTCGGCCGCTTGGCGGAATGCCGCTTCGACGTCAGGGTTTTGGGAATCCATTTGCAGCCACTTGATGTCCTCCATGGCGATGTCCACGTGGTCGGTCGTGTAGAACCAACCGCGCCAGAACCAGTCGAGGTCCACCCCAGAAGCGTCTTCCATGGTTCGGAAGAAGTCCGCGGGCGAAGGGTGCTTGAAGGCCCAACGGCGGCTGTACTCTTTGAACGCGTGGTCGAACAATTCCCGTCCCATCACCGTCTCGCGAAGGATGTTGAGGGCCGTGGCAGGCTTGCCGTAGGCGTTGTTGCCAAACTGGTAAATCGACTCCGAGTTGGTCATGATGGGGCTGATGCGCGTCTTGTCACCTCCCATGTACTCACGGATGTTCCGAGCGCTTCCGCGACGTGCAGGGTAATCCCGGTCGAACTCCTTCTCCGTCAAGAACTGCACAAAGGTGTTCAATCCCTCGTCCATCCACGTCCACTGACGTTCGTCCGAGTTGATGATCATGGGGAAGAAATTGTGGCCCACCTCGTGGATGATCACGCTGATCATGCCGTGCTTGGTGCGGGCGCTGTACGTGCCATCGGCCTCGGGCCGTCCACCGTTGAAACAAATCATGGGGTACTCCATGCCGATCCACTTCGTGTGCACAGAGATGGCCACGGGATAGGGGTAATCGATGGTGAACTTGCTGTAGGTTTTGAGCGTTTGGGCCACCGCCTTGGTGCTGTATTGCTCCCAGAGAGGGTTGCCCTCCTTGGGGTAGTAGCTCATGGCCAAAGGCGACTTGTTGCCCACCTTGACCGCCATGGCGTCCCAAATGAACTTGCGGCTGGACGCCCATCCAAAGTCACGCACATTCTTGGCGTCGAAAATCCAGGTCTTCTCCCCTGTCTTTTTCGTTTGCTCGTTCTCACGGGCTTCCTCTTCGGTCACAATGAGCACCGGCTGTTCATATTCCTTTTTCGACTGCTCGTAACGGCGACGTTGGGTGGAAGTGAGCACAGATTTGGCGTTGCTGAGGGTTCCTGTGGACGCCACAATGTGGTCTTCAGGCACGGTCAATTCCACGTGGTAGTCCCCGAAGTTCAGCGTGAACTCACCACTGCCAAGGAACTGCTTGTTTTGCCATCCTTCGTTGTCGCAGTACACCACCATGCGTGGGTAGAATTGCGCGATGGTGTAGATGTAGTTGTCCTCGTCCTCGAAGTACTCGTATCCGCTGCGGCCGCCGTCTTTCATGCGGTCGTTGATGTTGTACCACCAATCGATGCTGAACTTGAACTGGTTGCCAGGCTTGAGGGGACGCGGCAAATCGATGCGCATCATGGTGTTGTTGATGGTGTAGTCCAAGCCCTTGCCGGCAGCGTCCACCACTTTCTCAATCTTGAATCCACCGTCAAACGTGGGCTCGAGCTTCTTCAGGTCGCTGAAGTAGGTGCGGCCGTCCAACGACGATTCGCGGATTTTGTAACTGTCGCTGTCGAGGGCGCGCACGTTTTGGTCCAATTGAAGCCACACGTAACGAAGCTCGTCCGGGCTGTTGTTGGTGTACGTGATGGTTTCCGACCCGTCGATGCGCTGGGTGGCGTCGTCGAGGTGGATCTTCATGTTGTAGTCTGCGCGCTGCTGCCAGTACTCGTGCCCGGGAGCTCCGGAAGCGGTTCGGTAGACGTTGGGTGTGGGCAACTCTTGTCCGAGTTGCTTGAACACGTTGGTGTTCACCCGCTGAGGGGTTTCCTGCTGGGCCCAAGCGCTGGCCCCGATCAAGCAGCTGAATGCTGCGACAATCCAAATTCTCATGGTCGTTCTGTCTGAGGTTGGGCGGCAGGACACTACGTCCAACACCGCCTCGGAAGAGAAGCCCCAAGGTACAACGCCCCCCTCAATGCAAGGACACCGCAGACCCTGAAGTCAGGACCGGAGGGCCACCTTGGCGCGCTCCCAGTAGACGTCCATCTCGGCGAGGGACATGTCGGCCAAATCTTTGCCGTCTGCACGCACCGCCTCCTCGAGGTGCTGGAACCGTCCCATGAAGCGTCGTGTGGTGCGCTCCAACGCCTCGTCCGGGTTGACTTCCACAAACCGCGCATAGTTGATGAGGGCAAACATCACGTCGCCAAACTCGTCCGCCACGCGGCCTTCATCGGGTTGCGCCGCATCCAGTTCCTCGCGCAATTCCCCGAGTTCCTCTTGGACCTTGTCCCACACTTGTCCCGCGTTGTCCCAATCGAATCCCACGCCACGCACTTTGTCCTGCACGCGGTAGGCCTTGACCAAACTTGGCAACGACCGTGGCACCCCTTCGAGGACGGACTTTTTGCCCTCCTTCAACTTCAGCTTCTCCCAATTGGCCTTCACCGTTTCCTCGTCGTCGGCCTTCACATCGCCGTAAATGTGCGGGTGGCGTTCCACCAGTTTGTCGCAAATGGCATGAAGGGCGTCGGCGATGTCGTACCCCCCTTCCTCAGGAGAGAGTTCCGAACCCAATTTGGCGTAGAAGACCATGTGCAACAGCAAATCGCCCGTCTCCTTCTTGATTTCCTCGACGTCGTTGTCCAAGATGGCGTCGGCCAACTCGTACGTCTCCTCGATGGTCAAGTGTCGCAAGGACTCAAACGTCTGCTTTCGGTCCCATGGACACTTCTCCCTAAGGTCGTCCATGATGTCCAACAAACGGCCAAATGCTTCCAGGTGCTGAGCGCGGGTATTCATGGGCCAAAGGTAGCCAGCGTTTTGTGCCCTGCGTGACCAAGAATGTGCAGGAATCGAACCACTTTTGTGGTGCCTTGTTTGCATGTTTGCACCCTCAATTCACGAGCCATGAAATTGCCAGACTTGATCGACCAAATCAAAAGCCAACCCCGCCTCTTCATCCGCTTCCACGCTTCGTGGTGTGGCGTGTGCAAGCTGTTGGCTCCCCATGTGAATTCCCTCAAGTCCGACGAAGCCTTGAGCGAAGTGACGTTCATTGACGTCGATGTGGAAGAACATTTGGACGTGAAGCAAGCCTTCAAAATCAACGACCTCCCCTACTTCGCAGGATTCAAGGACGGAGCATTGATCGAGGAATTTGCCACGGCGAAGAAGGACAAGGTCACTGAACTCGCCCAAGCCTGCGCGTCATGAATGCTGCTGAAATCCGGAAACTCATCGCCGAGCACGACATGCCTGCCTTGGACAAGCTCGAGCAGGAGGTGTACGCGTCGATGGACGACGACGCCAACGACGTGGCCGAACTGGGCGACCGCCTCACCAACATTTTGGGCGCCAAACGCGTGCTGGAAGAAGCCGAGAAACAAGGGGTCGAGCCCAAAGTGGCCCTGAGGACGTTCTTCAAAGACGTCCGCAACATCATCGGGTAACCCCTCCGAGAAACTCGGGAGGTTTCATTCTCCGCACGTCGAACCGTACGCCGACAGGAAGTCGAGAAGGTCGAGGGTGCTCACCACGCCGTCTCCGTTGAGGTCGCCTGTGCACGGCTCCACCAGCTCCAGCTCACAGCTTCCGTCGTCGATCAAGGCTGCGGGGTCGTAATTGGATGCGTCCGGGAACGTGCATCCTGAGCATTCTTCGTAGGTGCAAGAGCCGTCGTCTTGGGTCGCCTCCGGGTCGTAGTTGCACGCAAGAACGAAGGTGCATCCTCCACACGTTTCGCGCTCGCACGAGCCGTCGTCCAGCATCGCAGAGGCGTCGTAATTGCACGCCCACACGTACGTGCACCCCGCACACGAGGTGAATTCACATGAGCCGTCGTCTTGGGTGGCGGCGCTGTCGAAATTGCACGCCATCGCGTAGGTGCATCCCTCCCCATTGCCTTCTTCCTCCGACGAAGACGCGACCAAGCCCATGCCTGCAAGGGTGGACCACCCTTCAAACCACATCGGAGCCTCTGGATCCAATGCCCCGTGGAACACCGCTGGCTCCAGCCGTTCGTCGGTCGGCACGTAATACGGATTGACCGTGCCGGTGGACGAGGCACGAGGGTCCAACCCGTCCACCACCACGCCGTTGCTGAGTTCAAAGGCGCCATCGACCAAGACCTGCTCAATCACATTGGTGCTGTCCGTGAGCCATCCCTCCAGTGCTGCCTGAGCGCCGTAGTTGCCCTGGTACCGACCGCGCAACACGTCTCCCCCTTGGGAAGCATCTCCCCAAATCCGCCAATTGCGCAGCGACAAAAAGCCGTATTGCGAGGCAAGCATGGCGTTGAAGCCATCGCACGTCAAGTAGTGTTGAATTTCCACCCCGGCGTCGGACACCCCATGCACCACGGAATTCACCCAATCTCCACCGGGCAAGCTGTGGTAGCTCGCCGCTTGCGGGGCGCCGTTGGTGATGAACGTGAAGTTGGCCATGGCCGGCAAGCAGTACGGCTCGCTCGAGGGGTCCATGTTGTTGTCCTGCACGTCGTCCCCCTCTGCATCGTACACAAACGATGGCCCGGGAGGGTTGGTGGCTTGCGCGAGTGTCGTGTCCTGAATGCCCAACAGGTATTGGGCCGACCCTTGCCAACCTTGGTCGCTTTCAAAAGCGTCTTCTGCATGGAACGCCGACACAATGTGCCGAACCTCCACCATTCCCCCGAGGATGTGCAATCCGTCGTCCGCGGACGACAGCAATTCGATGTATTCCACCACCGTGCCGGATCCACATGCGCCAAGTTGCAACAGGTCGGTCTCGTTTCCGTTGCCAAACTGCGTCCAACCCAAGTTGGTGCTGCCGTGGCGAATGGACATGTGCCTCAACACGCCTGAGGAACCTGTGGGGTCCTCGTTGCTGCCGTACACCTCTCGGTCTTGGCCACTCAGGTCGACAATGCCCTCGATGCGGTCCTCTCCTGTTCCCACGCCTGTGGTAAAGAAAGGCGCTCCAAAAAACGAGAGGTCAAGGTGGAGGGTGTTGGTTTGGCCTGCACCGCACAACGCAAGCCCGCCCCATTGGCCGGTCACATCGAGACCCACCGATCCGTCCATCGGGTCGCCCAGAAACGACATTTGAATGGGACACGAGGAAGTGCCTTGCGCGTCCAAATACGCCCCCCGGGACACCACCAGCGCCCCCGGATACACGTCGTACGTCACGTCGCGCACGCTGCCCACACCAAAGTTCACGGGAACGTCCAATTCAGAACGTCCCTCTCCGGCCATGCCAAGCACCACCGTGCCGGGCTCCATGGTGAGCGTGTCGGCCGCGTTCACGAACACTTGTTCGGTCAAGACGTACAGATGGTCACACGTCCACGTTACGGAGCCCACTCCGGCGCCGTCGTTGTCGGTCACCCACACCGTGTCGCGCTGGGACACCTC
>WTJL01000240.1 GCA_011524845.1 Flavobacteriales bacterium
CCGTACTGCTCGGTCAACGCGAGGTCGTCGAACATGTCCACGAGGAAACCGCGGATGGGGGTGCCGTCTTCAGAACCGTCGAGGATGGCCACGTCGATGCCGTAGATGGTCACGTCGTTGATGATGTCGTACAAAGGCATGGCGATGTAGTCGTCCGTGCCGTCGCCTGGGAAGGCGGCCGTCACCACACCGTTGTCGCGGCCGTACTGGAGGTCGGTCACTTCAAAAGTCTGCGTGGCGCTGTTGTTGCCGGGGTTTTCATCTTCTGCATCGGCAGAGAGCAAGTAGTTCAAGGTCTGCTCACCGAGGCCATCAGGCTGGTAAGAGATGACCAACGTGTCGTTGGCTGCGTAGCCGAGGGTGTCGATGGTGTTGGACGTGTAAGCCGTGCCGTTGACGTCGAGGTCCATCATGACCGTAGACTGGTCCGCGTAACCCACGTTGTACACCTTGGCACCGGCCTGGAGGTCCTCAGGGACTTGGCTCTGCGCCCACGCACCGTACTCGTACAAGCCGGTCTGGAAGTAGTTGGAGTAGCTCAAGTAGTTGTCGATGCGCGTGTCGTTTTCAGGCGTGTCGTACACCTCCACGTCGTCGATCTCCCATGAGTAGCCCCAAGTGCCCACCCAACGGAAACGGATCCACACCGTCTCTTGACCACCAGCAGCGCCGGTGATGTCGAATTCCACCAAAGAGGGGTTGTCGGTTTCGAAACCGGTTTCAGAATCGGCAAACACGTTGAAGCGGCACTGCACCATTTCACCGTCGTAGTCCACCATGCCTTCGTTTTCCCACTCGGTGGTGTAGGCGTTGGTGAGGGTGGGCCAGGTCACACCGTCACGGCTCACTTCGATGAAGCACTTCTCGCTTCCGTCAGAGGCGCCGTTGTCCCAGCAGCGGTAACGCGTCTGCATGGCGATGCTCACGAAGGGGTGAGCCGAGCAGTCGATGGCTTCCGCCGTCTGCACCCAGCAGTTCTCGACCCAGTTTGCGTCGTAGTTGGCGTCTGCACCGAAGAGGTCAGAGTCCACCATCAAGAAGCCGTTGTCGGCAGACGTGGAGTTGATCGCGGGTGCGGCAGAACCGTCGCCCGTACCACCTGCCCACTGGTTGTAGAAACCGGCAGGTCCTTCTGTGCTGCAGAAGAAGTTGATGTCGATGTCCGTCCAAGGCGCGCCGGCTTCAGCTGACGCGTTGTCAAACGTCCAGGTGCCGCAGTCGCTGATGTCGTTGGTCCAGAAGACTTCGCGCTCCACGTTTTGTTGGATTGCAGTCACCTTGTTGCGAGGTGCCATGTCTTCTTTCGCTGCAGCAGACGGCTGATTGAATTGAGCCTGTGCGCTGAAGCTGAGGAGGCCGCCAAGGGCCAAAATGTAGAATTGCTTCATGTATCTAAGGTTTTGGATAATCAATTACGTGGCGAAAATAGGTTGTCCTTTATCAAGTCGCTTCTGAAGCCCCAAGGGTTGCGAACACCCCCCGGTGAATCGATGGCATGGTGCTTACGCCAACACTTCTTCAAAAGCGGAGAGCGGCGGGCACGAGCAGACGAGGTTTCTGTCCCCGTAGGCGTTGTTCACACGCGCCACAGAACTCCAGAATTTGTTGGTGCGCAAGTCGCGAACGGGATACACCGCCTTTTCACGGGAGTACGGGTGCGTCCATTCGGTGGCCGTGGCTTCCTCGACCGTGTGGGGCGCCATTTTCAGGACGTTGTCTTCCATGTCGGCCTCTCCCCGCTCGAGGGCGGCGATTTCCTCACGGATGCTCAACATCGCTTCGGCGAAGCGGTCGAGTTCTTCGAGGCTTTCGCTCTCCGTGGGCTCCACCATCAACGTGCCTGGAACGGGCCACGACACGGTAGGGGCATGGAATCCATAGTCGATGAGGCGCTTGGCGATGTCCATGACTTCGATGCCCACCGCCTTGAAGGCGCGGCAGTCGAGGATCATTTCGTGCGCGACCGTGCCGTTTTTGGCCTGGTACAACACGTCGTAGGCACCCTCGAGGCGGGCCTTGAGGTAGTTGGCGTTGAGGATGGCCACTTTGGTGCTTTCCGTCAAGCCCGACTGGCCAAGCATCTTGATGTAGGCATAGGGGATTTGGGCAATCAACGCGCTGCCAAAAGGCGCTGCGCTGATGGCGTCGATGGCGGTGTCCTCTCCCACCGGAACCACATCGTGGCCGGGCAAGAAGGGAACGAGGTGAGACGCGACACCGATGGGGCCCACCCCAGGTCCTCCCCCACCGTGGGGGATGGCGAAGGTCTTGTGAAGGTTGAGGTGACACACGTCTGCCCCGATCATGCCCGGGCTGGTCAAACCGACCTGCGCGTTCATGTTGGCACCGTCCATGTACACCTGTCCGCCGTGAGCGTGAATCAACTCCGTCACCTCGAGGACCGAAGACTCAAACACCCCGTGGGTGGAGGGGTAGGTGATCATGAGGGCCCCGAGGTTGGCGCTGTGCGCCTCCGC
>WTJL01000149.1:0-15542 GCA_011524845.1 Flavobacteriales bacterium
CAAGGTCCATCTTGAAGCGCACCTTGCCGTTGAAGGAAATGGGGTAGGTGATTTGGTCTTCCACGAGGTACGCCTCGTTCGCTTCGGGCCATGAGGCGTCCAGGACAGAGCCTTGCCCTTGGGCCGTGGCCCAGAGTTCTGCCGCGAGGTGCGGAGCGTACGGACTGAGGAGGACCGCCAAAGGCTGCAAAGCGTCGGACCCGACCTCCTTGGTGTGACCAGCCAAGTCGTTGACGGCAATCATCAGCGCACTGACCACGGTGTTGAACGCGTGACGGTCCAGGTCGTCAGTGACCTTGGCGATGGCTTTGTGCACCACGCGCAGAGCGTCTTCAGAGGAAGTGGCAGGCATGCCCGCTTCGGCCGCTTGGGTGTACACGCGTTGAATCTTGCGCAAGAAGTTGTGCACGCCGCTGATGCCTTGGGTGTCCCACGGCTTGTGTTGCGTGAGAGGTCCCAAGAACATTTCGTAGCAACGGAGGGTGTCCGCGCCGTAGCGTTCGACGAGGTCGTCGGGCGTTTGGACGTTGTACTTCGACTTGGACATTTTCTCGACCTCGTGCCCGCAGGTGTAGCTGCCGTCTTCGTCCAAAATGAACTCCGCATTGGCGAATTCGGGGCGCCAAGCTCTGAAACCGTCAAGGTCCAGTTTGTCGCCCTCCACCAAGTTGATGTCCACGTGCAGGCGCTGGGTGCTGTGGGCTTTGCGTTGGGTGGCCGTCACGAAGGTGTTGGTGCCCTGCACGCGGTACACAAAGCTGGAGCGGCCCAAGATCATGCCTTGGTTGATCATGAACTTGAAAGGCTCGTCGAATCCGATGTGTCCGAGGTCGTACAAGAATTTGGTCCAAAACCGAGAGTACAACAGGTGCCCTGTGGTGTGTTCCGCGCCCCCCACGTAGAGGTCCACTTGGCCCCAGTAGTCGCTTTTCTCTCGAGCGCAAAACTCCTGGTCGTTGTGGGGGTCCATGTAGCGCAGGAAGTACCAGCTGCTGCCGGCCCAACCGGGCATGGTGTTGGTTTCCATGGCCTCGCCGCGGAACACGGGCCAGTCTTCGCGTTGGGCACGGGCCAGGGGAGGTTCCCCGTCTTCCGTGGGCAGGTAGGCGTCGACCTTGGGCAAGGTCACGGTGGCGTCTGTGATGCGTTGGGCGATGCCGTTTTCGTAGGCGATGGGGAAGGGTTCGCCCCAGTAGCGCTGGCGGCTGAACACGGCGTCGCGGATGCGGTAGTTGACTTTTCGGGTGCCGCAACCAGAAGCTTCGACCCAGTCCAAAGCCAATGGGATGGCGTCGCTGGCGCGCATGCCATTCCACGCGTCGCTGTTGCACAACGTGGCGCCCTTGTCGGTGCAGGCTGCTTCGTCGGTGTTGGCGCCTTCAAAAATGGCCGGAATGGGCAATTCGAAGTGGGTGGCGAAGCGCCAGTCGCGCTCGTCGCCAGCGGGCACGGCCATGATGGCACCCGTGCCGTATCCGGCAAGGACGTAGTCGGCGATCCACACGGGGACGAGGGCGCCGGTGAGGGGATGGACGACGTGCCCTCCCGTGAAGACCCCTGAAACGCTTTTGTCCCCTTGACGGTCGCGCTCGGACTTCAGGCCTGCGGCTTCGACGTAGGCCTCGACCTCGGCACGCTGGGCGTCCGTGGTGAGCGATGCGACGAGGTCGTGTTCAGGCGCGAGGACCATGAACGACACCCCATGCAAGGTGTCGGGGCGTGTGGTGAAGACTTCCACCTCCGCACCGGAAGGGTCGGGCTGGCCGTCCGAGTTGGCGACGGCAAACCGAACCGAGGCGCCTTCCGAGCGCCCAATCCAGTGCCGTTGGGCCTCTTTCACGCTGTCCGTCCAATCGAGATCGTCGAGGCTTGTGAGCAGCCGGTCGGCGTAGGCGGTGATGCGCATCATCCACTGACGCATGGTCTTTTTCACGACGGGGTGTCCGCCGCGTTCGCTCAAGCCGTCCTTCACTTCGTCGTTGGCCAACACCGTGCCGAGGGCGGGGCACCAATTCACTTCGCTGTCCGCGAGGTAGGCGATGCGGAAGCACATGAGCACTTCCTCGCGCTGGGCCACATCCATGCTGTTCCAATCCGTAGCTGTGAAGGTGCCGTCGAAGTGGGTCCCAAAATGCGGGAACGACAGGCCTTGCCACCACAGGTCGTCGCACGCGGCATGGACGTTGAAGTTGCCGTTGTCGGCGAACGCTTCGATGAGCTCGGAAATGGGGCGCGCCTTTTGGGCTTGGGTGTCGTACCAACTCTCAAACAACTCTCCAAAAATCCACTGGGTCCAGCGGTAGTAGGAGGGCTCACTCGTGCGGACCTCGCGCGACCAGTCGTAGCAGAACCCCAGCTGTTCGAGTTGTTCCCGGTAGCGGTTGATGTTTTGCTCCGTGGTGATGGCGGGGTGCTGTCCGGTTTGGATGGCGTATTGCTCCGCAGGCAGACCAAAGCTGTCGTACCCCATGGGGTGCAGCACGTTGAAGCCTTTGTGGCGCTTGTATCGGGCGTAGACGTCCGAAGCGATGTACCCGAGGGGGTGACCGACGTGGAGGCCGGCACCCGAGGGGTAGGGGAACATGTCAAGCACGTAGAATTTGGGACGGTTGGGGTCTTCCGTGACCTTGTATGCGTCCGTCTCTTTCCACTTGCCTTGCCATTTGGCTTCTATCGCCCGAAAATCGTAGTCCATGCGGCAAAGTTAACCTTGCGAAGTCGACCTTCGTGCGCAATGAATGGCCGGAAATCAGGGGTCGTTTGGCCCGCCCACATTCCCCGATGGACCCACCCGTGGTTGCGGTTGTGGTGGCCCGGCACCGAATGGGCGACCGACGCCGACTCGGCGGTCCATCTCACCTTCGACGACGGTCCCGACCCGGACGTGACGCCGTGGGTGCTGGATGAACTTGCCGCCCGAGGCATGAAGGCCACCTTCTTTGTGGTGGGCGAACAGGCCGAGCGCCACCCGGACCTTTTGGCCCACATCCAAGCCGCGGGCCACACGCTTGGCGGACACACCATGCGCCACGAACATGGCTGGAAGACGGACGTCGACCCGTACGTGGAGTCGGCAGTCGCGTCGCTCGAGACGACCTCGTCATCGGGCGTGTTTCGTCCTCCCTACGGCAAGTTCACACGGACCCAAGCCAAGCGTTTGTCGACCCACGCGCGCATGGTGATGTGGGACGTGCTCAGTGGCGACCACGCCATTCGTGACGACAGGGGAGTCGAGGCCGCCCGTCGCCGCCTTCGCAAGCACACGCGGCCGGGCAGCATCGTCGTGTTTCACGACAGCGCCAAGCACGGAGAGGGCATGCGACGGCTGTTGCCGTCGTACCTGGATTGGCTGGCCGGTCAAGGCTGGACCAGCACGGGATTGCAGGGGTGAGTTCCCGGACGGATCAGGTCACGATTCCGGGTTGGCCGCTTCCCGCAACATCTTGAGCTTCGCCTTGATCTCGTCGATTTCACGGCGGTAGTTCTTGATGGTCTTGGCGGCTTGTTCACGGATGGACTCCGCGCCTTTTCCAGTGAAACGCTCCATGTTCTCCTCGGTCGACGTGATGCGTTGTTGCAGGCGAGAAATCTTGTCGCGCAAGATGCTCTGTTCCCGTCGCAAATCGCGGTTGTCGCCGGCGGCCAACTTCTCGATGCGCTTGCCGTACGTCTGCACGCTTCGCTCTGAACGGGCAGCCGACAAGGCGTCGTAGTGCTTGTCCATGGCCGTGCGGAACCGCTCCATCACCTGGTCGAGGTTTTTCCTTGGGATGAATCCGATCTCACGCCATTCCGTGGAGAACCCTTTGAGGGTGTCCAGGTCGACGTTGCGGTTGTCCGAAATGGTGAACGCTTCAATTTTTTCGAGCAGGGCCATTTTCAAGGCGAGGTTGGCTTTCTCCTCTTTTCCGCGGTCTGCGAATTGCGCCTTTTTGGCCTTGAAGAACACGTCCTGCGCGGTGCGGAATTTCTTCCACAAACGGTGCTCGTCCCCTGGGGCACAAGCACCAGCGGCCTTCCATTCTTTTTGGAGCCGAATCATGGCGTCTGACGTGGCCTTCCAGTCGGTGCTGTTCTGAATGCCTTCTGCCTGTTCAATCAGCTTCAGCTTCTTCTCTTTGGCCACCTTGCTGGTGGCCTTGATGCGGTCGTAAAACACCTGCTTGCGCTCGAAGAACACGTCCGCGGCTTCCCGAAATTGACTCCACAACGCTTCATTGTGCTCTTTTCCGGCAAACCCGGTGGCTTTCCACTTCGCTTGAAGTTCCACCACTTTGGAAGTGGCGGCCTGCCAAGCTTTGTGGTCCTGGATGTCTTCCGTCAGCAGTTCTTGAAGGGCCGAGATGAGGCCTTCTTTTTCTCCTTTGTGAACGTCGAATTGGGCACGCACCCCGTCGTAGTATTCCTTGACGGCGTCGAACGTTTCGCGGGTCAACCCAAAGAAGGTGTCGGCCAATTCTTGGAAAGTCTCTCGTGGGGAAGGACCGATGTCGAACCACTGCTTTTGGAGGCTCCGGGCAAGGGTCTCGCGTTCCTTGAGGTCTTCAAGGGAGGCGAGGGTTTGGGCTTGGGCAATCAACCCTTCTTTCAACTTCAGGTTCTTCTGCAAGTCGTGCTCTTGGAGCTGCTTGTAGATGTTGATGTTGTAGAAGAACTCGTCCCGCAGGCGGTGGTACTCGTCGTGCACCTCCTTGTAGCGGTCGCCCGGCACGTCTCCGGTGGCTTCCCACTTCTCGCGAACCTCGTTGAAACGGGCAAATGCCGCACCGATGTTTTCCTCTTCCTGAATGATGCTTCTCAGGTCGTCGATCAAGCCCGTTTTCACGTCCAAGTTGGCGCGCTGCTCTTCAGCAATGCGCTGACGCCATGCCTTTTCGCGGGCCTTGAATTGGTCCACCAGCTCGTTGAACTGGAGTTCCTCTGGACTGGGCTGGAATTGGAATTTGTCGTCGCCTTCATGCTCTTGCTCCGCCCAAGCGTCGCGCTGCTGGCGAAAATCTTCTTGGATCAAAGAGCGAAACGATTCGATGTCGGTGCGCACATCCTTGCGGATGGCCTCCAAATCCTCATTCTGAAGGAGGGTTTGGATACGTTGCAAAAGTTCTGACCGCATGGCGGTGAAGTTGGGGGTTGTTAGAGACTGCAAAATACGGGTTTTCTGCGCACCT
Organism: Flavobacteriales bacterium; assembly: GCA_011524845.1. Lineage (GTDB taxonomy): Bacteria > Bacteroidota > Bacteroidia > Flavobacteriales_D > Sanyastnellaceae > UBA11663. The sequence continues at coordinate 5,169 of WTJL01000149.1, forward strand.
TCGGACTGTGGAACAGGATTTGAAGGAGAAGAAAGCCCAAACCGCAGGCCTCGCCCGTCTTCAAAAATGGTGCGGCCTTCGCGACCGTACAGAACGGGAAGCGGCCCAAAAAATGAGGGAGGTCATCCAGAAAATGCCCGAGCCTCCGTCGCCGGCGACCGCCGCGGCCTGGGAAGCGGATTGGATGGCGTCGTTGCTGGACGAAGGCTACCTCGACGACGCGCGCTGCGCCGAATCTTACACACGGGTTCACCTCGAGCACAAGAAGTGGGGGCCGCTCAAAATCAAGGCCGGACTGGCCGCGAGAGGGGTGTCCGGCACCGTGTCCACGGCGGCCATTCAGGCCGTGCCCGAGTCGGACTGGCAATCGGCGGCCGACGTCCTCGTTCGTCGGCGCCAGCATGAATTGGAAGACCATCAAGACCGGGTGGTGCGGTGGTTGATGCAGCGCGGCTTTCCGCAGCGGATGGTGTGGACGGCCCTGGACGGCCTGTCCTCTGACGCAGCGCAGCCCAACCAGGATTCATGACGCCGGCCTTCGGGCGAGGCCCGGTGCATCCTACTTTTGCCCCATGTTGACCGTCGACCAAATCAGCGCCCTGAGCAAGCGTGTGGAGGAATTGAAAGGCTACCTCGGGGTGGAACAAAAGCGCATGGAAATCGCGGAGGACGAGAAGCTGACGCAGGATCCGGAGTTTTGGAACGACCCCAAGGAAGCGGAGAAGGTCATGAAGCGCATGCGGACCAAGAAAAGCTGGGTCCAAGCGTACGACGATTGCGCGACGGCGGTGGAAGATTTGTCGGTGCTGTACGAGTTCATGAAGGCCGGGGAGGAAGAGGAGTCGGAAGTGGACAAGGCGTTCGAGGCGGCAAGCACCGCCGTGGAAGAACTCGAGTTCAAAAACATGCTCAGTGCAGAAGAGGACGGCCTGAACGCGGTGATGCAAATCACCTCTGGCGCAGGCGGCACCGAGAGCTGCGACTGGGCTTCCATGCTCATGCGGATGTACCGCATGTGGGGCGACAAGAATGGATACAAGGTCAAGGAGCTCGACCTGCAAGACGGCGAAGTCGCGGGCATCAAGCAAGTGACCATGGAATTTGACGGAGACTTTGCGTTTGGCATGCTGAAGGGAGAGAACGGCGTGCACCGGTTGGTGCGCATCAGCCCCTTCGACAGCAACGCGCGCCGGCACACGAGCTTCGTCAGTGTCTACGTGTACCCGTTGGTCGACGACACGATTGAAATCCACGTGAACCCAGCCGACATCAGCTGGGAGACCTTCCGCTCAGGCGGTGCGGGTGGCCAAAACGTGAACAAGGTCGAGACCGGCGTTCGCTTGCGCCACGCGCCCACGGGCATCATCATCGACAACACAGAAACGCGCTCCCAACTTGGCAACAAGGAAAAGGCCATGCAACTCCTGAAGTCTCAGCTCTACGAGATGGAGATCGCCAAGCGCAACGAGGCCCGCGCGGAGATCGAAGCGGGCAAGAAGAAAATCGAGTGGGGGTCGCAAATCCGGTCCTACGTCATGCAGCCATACAAGATGGTCAAGGACGTCCGGACGGGCCACGAAACGTCCAACGTGGACGCGGTGATGAACGGCGACCTCGATGGCTTCCTCAAGGCCTTCTTGATGGGCGCCGGCGCCGGCGCGGACCACAGCGACGACGATTGACGCCAGGTCCCTTGACGGCACCCCTCCATTGACCGCTCCCACGTTCCATCCCTGAAACCCACCTCACCATGTCCACCCGCATCGAAAAAGACACGCTCGGCGAAGTTCACGTCCCTGCGGACAAGTACTGGGGCGCCCAAACCGAGCGCTCCCGCAACAACTTCAAAATCGGTCCCACGGGCTCCATGCCCATGGAGATTGTTCGGGCCTTTGCCCACTTGAAGCGCGCAGCGGCCTTGACCAACTGCGAGCTCGGCGCCTTGGATGCGGCCAAGAAGGACCTCATCGTGGCGGCATGCGAAGAGATTTTGGCCGGCAAGTTGGACGATCAATTTCCACTGGTGGTGTGGCAAACGGGCTCCGGGACGCAGAGCAACATGAACGTCAATGAGGTGGTGGCCAACCGGTCCCATGTGTTGGCGGGAGGCACCCTTGGCCAAGGCGACCGTCCGGTGCACCCCAACGACGACGTGAACAAGAGCCAGAGCTCCAACGACACGTTCCCCACGGCGATGCACATCGCGGCCTACGCGGCCATTGTCGACACGACCATTCCAGGGGTGGAGCGTTTGCGCGACGCCCTTGCGGAGAAGGCGCGGGCCTTCGACGACATCGTCAAGATCGGACGCACCCACTTGATGGACGCGACGCCCCTGACGTTGGGGCAAGAGTTTGGAGGGTACGTGGCGCAGTTGGAGTTTGGGCTCAAGGCCTTGCGCAACACGTTGCCTCATCTTCAGCAATTGGCATTGGGAGGCACGGCAGTGGGCACGGGCATCAACACCCCCAAGGGGTACGACGTCTTGGTGGCCCAACACATCGCCGACTCCACCGGACATCCTTTTGTGACGGCAGAGAACAAGTTCGAAGCCCTCGCCGCACACGACGCCATTGTCGAGAGCCATGGTGCCCTGAAGCAACTGGCCGTCTCCCTCAACAAAATCGCCAACGACATTCGCATGATGGGGTCAGGCCCCCGTTCAGGCATTGGCGAGCTGTTGCTTCCGGCGAATGAGCCTGGATCCAGCATCATGCCAGGAAAAGTGAACCCCACCCAATGCGAGGCCATGACCATGGTGTGCGCTCAGGTGATGGGCAACGACGTTGCGGTCACCGTGGGCGGCACCCAAGGCCACTACGAACTCAACGTGTTCAAGCCCATGATGGCACGCAACATTTTGGAATCGGCCCGCCTGATTGGGGACGCGTGCGACTCGTTCGCGGCGCACTGCGTGGACGGCATCGAAGCCAACACGACACGCATCACGGAGCTCGTGAACAACAGCCTGATGCTCGTGACGGCGCTCAACACCAAGATTGGGTACTACAAAGCGGCTGAAATTGCCGGCAAGGCGCACGCGGAGGGCACCACCTTGAAAGCTGCGGCCTTGGCCACGGGCTACCTCACCGAGGAGGAATACGACGCCTGGGTGGTTCCCGGAGACATGGTCGGTCGCCGCTGACCTGCGGTCACACGAGCGGTTCGCCCTCGTCCCTTTTGAGGTCGCCGACCAGCTCTTTGATCCATTGCTCGTCGGAGGCGGGACACACCAGCAACGCATGGGGCGTGTCCACCACGATGAATCCGTCCAAGCCTTTCAGCGCCACGAGTTTTTGGGGCGCGTCGCTGGAGGGGCTTCCTACGATCAAGTTGTTCTTGGCGTCCACTGCCCGGACGCGAACATGGGCGGAGGCGTTGTCTTGGTCGTCGGTGTCGAGCTTTTCTTTCAAGCTTCCCCACGTCCCCAAGTCGCTCCATCCAATGTCGCAGAGCACCACCTGCACCTGCGACGCCTTTTCCATGATGCCGTAGTCGATGCTGATGTTTTCGCAGTTGCCGTACACGGCGTTCAACTCCGTCGTGTTGGACAAGTCCGCGTCGGCGAATTCCGCCAACATGTCGGGAAGGTAGGCTTCAAAAGCGGCTTGGATGTTGCTCAACGACCACACGAAAATGCCGCTGTTCCAGCAGAATTCCCCTGAGGCGACAAACGTCTCGGCAGTGGCCAAATCGGGCTTTTCCGTGAAGGTCTTGACAGGCCGAACCTCAGGCTTCGCGTCGTCGTGGGGCTCCTCGTATTGGATGTAGCCGTACCCGGTGTCGGGCCGGGTGGGTTGGATGCCAAGGGTGACCAGGCTGGTGGTGTTCCGCGTGGTGTCAAGCGCCGTTCGACACACCTCCAAGAATCCAGATTCGTCCAAAATCAAATGGTCGGACGGGGCCACGACCACCGACGCCTCAGGATCGCGCTCGGCGATGACAGCGTTGGCGTAGGCGATGCAGGGGGCCGTGTTGCGCATGAACGGCTCGCAGAGGATGTTCTCCACGGGCATGTCGGGAAGGTGCGACGCGACTTGGTCGCGGTACCGGGCGTTGGTGACGACCAGGATGCGGTCGGCGGGAACGAGCTTTTCGAGTCGGTCAAACGTCATGCGAATGAGCGACCGCCCCGTTCCCAAAATGTCGAGGAATTGCTTGGGTTCAGCGCTTCGCGACATGGGCCAAAAACGCGACCCAATGCCTCCCGCCATGATCACGGCGTAGGTGTGTGCTTCGTGGGCCATGTTCTCAGCGTGGGGGATGGGCAGGGGTTGACCACTCGGGACAAGTGGGGCACTTTCCCTTGCTGGCTTTGGTCGTGGTGCATCCGGTCAACGCGAGGCTGCCCAGCAATGCGACCAAGGCCAGAAGAGCTCCAATTCCTTTCAGGTTCATGGCCGCGAAGTTAGCTTGTACCTTCGTCCCATGGGTTTGTTCTTCCACATTGGCAGGTACGCTTCGTTCATTCGAAGTGTCATGCGCCGTCCTGAAAAAGGGTCGGTCTTCCGCCGCCTTTTGCTGGAAGAGATGAACGCCATTGGCCTCCAAAGCTTGGGGATTGTCGCCTTGTTGAGCGTGTTCATGGGGGCGGTCATCTGCATCCAAACCGCACACCAAATCGGGGGCTGGATCCCGGTGTACACGATTGGTTTCACCGTGCGACAAACCATGATTTTGGAGTTCAGCCCCACCCTGATTCCAGTGATCCTGGCGGGCAAGGTGGGCTCCAACATTGCCTCTCAACTCGGAACCATGCGGGTGACCGAGCAAATCGATGCCTTGGAAATCATGGGGGTGAACAGCGCGGGGTACTTGGTGCTGCCCAAGATGATCGCCGCGCTGACGACCATTCCTTTTTTGGTCATCCTCAGCATGGTGTTGGGCATCGGCGCGGGCATGTGGGTGGGCGTGTCCACCGGGGTCAGTTCCGCGGCCGATTTCGAATACGGCATGCAAATCGACTTCAACGCCTTCGACGTGACGTACGCCATCTTGAAGACCTGCGTGTTCGCCTTGATCATCAGCTCCGTCAGCGCCTACCATGGGTATTTCACCTCGGGGGGCGCCTTGGAAGTGGGCCGAAGCAGCACCAAGGCGGTGGTGTACGCAGTGGTCATCGTCATGGTCGCCAACTTGTTGTTGACCCAAATGCTTCTTGGCTAATCCGACGTCGGAATGATTGAGATTCACAACATTTCGAAGTCGTTTGGAGACCAAACCGTGCTCCGCGAGGTGTCTGCCAAGTTTCTTCCGGGCAAGGTCAATTTCATCATCGGCCGCAGCGGGTCGGGAAAAAGTGTCCTCACCAAGTGCACGGTCGGGTTGCTTGAACCGGACCAAGGCCATGTCTCGTACGACGGCCGAAACTTCACCGAATTGGACCGACGCGGCCGGAAAGCGGTCCGTCAAGAGATCGGCATGCTGTTTCAAGGCAGCGCCCTCTTCGACAGCATGACCGTGGCGGAGAACGTCATGTTCCCCCTCCGCATGTTCAGCGAGTCGTCCGACGCAGAGATGCGCGACCGCGTGACGTTCTGCTTGGAGCGCGTGGAATTGGGCCACGCCGCCGACAAGTTCCCGTCGGAACTCAGCGGAGGCATGCAGAAGCGCGTGGGCATTGCGCGTGCCATCGCGATGAACCCCAAGTACCTCTTTTGCGACGAGCCCAACTCGGGCTTGGATCCGCAGACGGCGATTGTCATCGACAACCTCATTGGGGATTTGACGCGTGAATTCAACATGACGACGGTGGTCGTGTCCCACGACATGAACAGCGTGATGGAGGCGTCCGATTTCATTCACTTTGTGCACCAAGGCCAAATCGCCTGGAACGGACCCACCTCCGACCTGCTCGCCGCCGACAACGAGGCGCTGAACGGATTCATTTTTGCCTCGAAAATCATGCGTGAACTGCGCAACTCCCTGTCATGAGCCAAGACGCTTCACATCACGACTCCGACCAAGGACACAGCACGGAAACCTTCATTCCGTACAGCTTGCCACGGCTGTCTGCGGAAGACATGGTGGAACAGAGCCGCGCGTTCTATGCCGAGATGGACACCCGCCGAAGCGCCCGGGTGTTTTCACCTGAAGCCATTCCCCTCGAAGCGGTGCGGAACTGCATCGACACCGCCTGCACCGCTCCCTCTGGGGCTCACAAGCAGCCGTGGACGTTTTGTTTGGTGACCAACCCCGAGTTGCGCAAAGAGATTCGAAAGGCGGCCGAGGAAGAAGAGTTTCGGAACTACCATGGCCGCATGAGCGCCGAATGGTTGGAAGACTTGGAGCCTTTTGGAACGGACCACATCAAGCCCTTCATCGAAGACGCCCCAGCGCTGATCGTCGTCTTCAAACAAGTTCACGACACGCCTGAAGGCGGCGGGAAGCGCGCCAACTACTACGTCAACGAGAGCGTGGGCATTGCCGTGGGCATGTTGCTCACTGCGCTGCACCGCATAGGTCTTGTGGCGTTGACCCACACGCCATCTCCCATGGGCTTTTTGGCCGAGGCGTTGGGGAGACCGGCCAACGAACGGGCGTTCCTCAACATCCCCATCGGCTTCCCGGCAGAGGGGCTGAAGGTGCCCGACTTGACCCGAAAGCCGCGAAAGGACGTTTTGGTGGAGTACCCTTGAGGGTCGTTTTCCCTGTGAAATCGTTCAAAAGTTTCAAACAAGTGCGCGTGGTGCTTGAAGCGTGCCGTTAATTTGCGGCCGAATTCACTCACTGAATACAACCTACAGATCATGTCTGATATCCAAGAAAAAGTAACCGCGATCATCGTGGACAAGTTGGGCGTTGACGCCAAGGAGGTGACCACTGAAGCCTCGTTCACGAACGATTTGGGAGCGGACTCCCTCGACACCGTGGAACTCATCATGGAATTCGAAAAGGAATTCAACATCGCCATCCCAGACGATCAAGCTGAGAAGATCAGCACGGTGGGCCAGGCGGTCGATTACATCTCGCAGAACGCGTAAGATTCAGCATTCGCTGAACCGGTTCATTTCTTGAAGTCATGGAACTCCGTCGCGTAGCGGTCACTGGCTTGGGGGCCATCACCCCCTTGGGCAACGACGTCTCCACGTTTTGGGCCAATTTGGTTCAAGGCCAGAGCGGCGCTGCGCCCATTACGCGCTTCGACGCCACCAACTTCAAGACCCAGTTCGCGTGCGAAGTCAAAGACTTCGATCCTTCCGAGTGGATTCACCGGAAGGACTCGCGGAAGATGGACTTGTTCACGCAATACGCCGTGGTGACGGCGGAAATGGCACTCAAGGACGCCGGCCTCTCTGTGGAGGCCGGCAACCTTGACCCTGATCGGGCGGGTGTCATTTGGGGTTCGGGCATTGGAGGCTTCCAAACCTTCATGAACGAAGCCAAGAACTTCTACACGGGAGACGGCACCCCGCGCTTTTCGCCGTTCTTCATTCCAATGATGATCACGGACATCGCGCCCGGACACATCAGCATTCGGAACAACCTGCGCGGACCCAACTACGCCACGGTGTCGGCGTGCGCCAGCTCCACGCATGCGCTCATCGACGCTTTCAACACCATTCGTTTGGGCAAGTCAGACGTGGTGGTGACTGGCGGCTCTGAAGCCGCTGTGGTGGAAGGGGGGATCGGAGGATTCAACGCCTTGAAGGCCCTCTCTACACGCAACGACGATCCGGCTCGTGCATCGCGTCCCTTCGACGCCACACGCGACGGTTTTGTGTTGGGCGAAGGTGGAGGCGCCATCATCCTCGAAGACCTCGAGCACGCCCGTGCCCGAGGCGCCAAGATTTACTGCGAAATGGTGGGCGGCGGCATGACCGCGGATGCCCACCACATCACTGCACCGCACCCCGAGGGCTTTGGGGCGCGCAACGTGATGAAGAACGCCTTGGACGACGCGGGATTGACGCCAGCAGACGTCGACTACGTCAACGTTCACGGCACGTCCACTCCCCTCGGAGATGTGGCAGAGGTCAAAGCCATTCAACAGGTCTTTGGCGACGCTGCCTACGACTTGAACATCAGTTCCACCAAGAGCATGACCGGTCACCTCCTCGGAGCGGCTGGGGCCATCGAAGCGATGGCTTGCATCATGTCCATTGTGGACCAGGTGGTGCCTCCCACCATCAACCACGAGCACGAAGACGATCAGCTGGACAACAAGCTGAACTTCACGTTGAACAAAGCCCAAAAGCGCGAAGTCCGCGCCGCCTTGAGCAACACCTTTGGCTTCGGCGGCCACAACGCCTCTGTGGTGTTTAAAGCCCTTTCATGATCCGGTTTTGGCAACGTCTGACTCGGGCCACCCAACAGGGCCCCGATACGGACATTCGCACGTTGGTGCGCCGTGAGTTTGGCCTGCGGGTCGGACAGCGACGCGCCTACGACGAGGCGCTGACCCATTCGTCCATGCTGGACGGGGACAAGACCGGTTTGAAGAGCAACGAGCGTCTTGAATTTTTGGGCGATGTCGTGCTGGACATGACCATGGCCAACTACCTCTACCGCGCGTTTCCAGACGCGCAAGAGGGCGAGCTGACCAAGAGAAAGAGCCGCATTGTGAACCGCAAGAACTTGAACTTGCTGGGCAAGAACATGGGGCTGCATCACTTGATCCAGGCCAAAATGCGGCGGGAAGACATCCACGATTCCATGGTGGGCAACGCCTTGGAGGCGTTGATCGGGGCGATCTACCTCGACCACGGTTTCAAGAAAACCCAGCGTGCAGTGTTGCTCATGCTCAAGCACTATGGCTTGGACGAGCAGGTCAACGAGACGCACGACTTCAAGAGTCAGCTGCACCAATGGGCGACCAAGCGCAAGAAGAAATTGGCGTTTGAGGTGCTCAAGGACGACGACTCTGCCGGCGAGGAGCGCTACGAGATCGCCGCCAAGGTGAACGGAGAGGTTTACGGCATTGGCATTGGACGGTCGAAAAAGTTGGCCGAACAAGAAGCCGCCCGTCGCGCCTGGAAGAAGGTGTACGACCGCCGCACAGCCTCCGGCGGGGGCAACAAGCGCGCGAACGCGGACAAGCCTCAAGAATCCTCGGGCGAAGGCCGCAGGTCCCGTGGCAGCGGATCCTCACGCCGCCGCCGTCCCTCCAAGCCCAAGGCGTCTACCTCGTCAAGGGCTGCGTCTACGTCCGACAAGGCTGCACCGAAGGAAGGAAGCAAGCCGAGGTCCGGACGCTCGCGTTCACGACGCTCAGGCGGAAACAAGTCTTCCGACGCCACCAACTCGACCAAGGCCTGACCCATGCAGCACACGCTGGAATGGGACTACACGCCAGATTACGAGCTTCTCGGCCTGAGTGCTGCGGTGGGATGCCACCGGTTGGCGTGGTCGATGAACCGGGCGTTTGGATGGGCCCTGCAGTGCGACCAGGACGTCGTGGTCAGTCAAGGCAAAAAGGAAGACACGGTTCACCCCTCCATGCGGTTTGTCGATGAAGAGGCCGGGGTCTCCATCACCCTCGTGTTGAACCGCGTCCCAGAGGGCATGCTGGCCAAGGGAGCGTCAGGATTGGACTACTTGGTCATGGTCAACCACCATGAGATGGCGGCACACGAAGTCATCGCCACCCTCCGAAGCTTGCCGGAAGTCGCGTTTGTGACCGTCTTGGACCCTGAAGAATGCGGTGCAATGGAACCGCTGACGGTGTTCGATTGATGGTTTTGCGTGCATTTCATGCCTCAAAACCTTGCAGGAACGGGTTCTCCGCCCATTTTTGCAGCCGGAAGGAAACGCCCTTCCACAACCTTACGCGCCGCACCTTATGACGCAACAACAACCGGTTACCAAAAGCACCAAAATCGTGGCCACCCTTGGCCCAGCGTCTTCTTCGGAAGATGTCCTGACACAATTGATTTTGGAGGGTCTGAATGTGGCCCGCATCAATTTTTCCCACGGCGCCCATGAGGTCCATGGGGAAACCATCGACACCGTTCGTCGCATCGACGGCGAGCTCGGCACGTACACGGCGGTGTTGGCGGATTTGCAGGGGCCCAAATTGCGTGTGGGCGAAATCGCCGGCGGCGAGATGGCCCTCGTCGAGGGGGAGACATTGACGGTGCGTGTGGGCACCGGTGAAGGGAAGGACGGCGTGGTGTACACCGACTACGAGGCGTTCGCAGCAGACGTCCAGCCTGGCGAGCGCGTGCTCCTGGACGACGGCAAGCTCGCGTTGCGCGTGAAGTCCACCAACGGCAAAGATGAAGTGGTGTGCGACATCATCCACGGCGGTCCGTTGCGTCCGCGGAAGGGCTTGAACCTGCCGGAGACGGAGGTGTCGTTGCCGTGCATCACCCCCAAGGATGCAGAGGATTTGGCCTTCGCGCTGAAAAAGGAGGTGGACTGGATCGGGTTGTC
>WTJL01000149.1:15642-26112 GCA_011524845.1 Flavobacteriales bacterium
AACGACGTGGCCAACGCTGTTCTCGACGGCGCAGATGCGGTCATGTTGAGCGGCGAAACCAGCGTGGGCAAGTACCCCATCAACGCGGTGCGCGCCATGCGTCAGGTCATTGAGAACATCGAGTCCAAAGGGGAGGTCCACTACCCCGAGCGTCCACCTTTGTCGCCAGACGACGATCGGTTCATCTCGGACAGCATTTGTTACAACGCGTGTCGATTGGCCCGGAGGACCAACGCCGCCGCCATTGTGACCATGACCTTCTCTGGTTACACGGCCATCCAGGTCAGCAGCCAACGTCCCAAGGCGAAGATTTACATGTTCACGGCGAACCGCCGCGTGCTCAGCCAAATGAGCTTGGTGTGGGGCGTGTACGCCATGCCGTACACGAAAATGGTCAGCACAGACCACACCATCGCCGACATCAAGTACATCTTGTACAAGGCGGGAAGGGTGCGCGAAGGGGACTTCGTCATCCACTTGGCGTCCATGCCAATCGCCGACGCGGGCATGACCAACATGCTCAAGCTCAGCCGCGTCTGATTCGGGCAGGAAGAGGTTGTCTGTCAGGGCTCAGGCCCTGCGGGTTATCTTCGCGGGCGCAGCCCGCGCGGTGACGTGTCGGGGTGCCATGCATTTGACCCAAACGACACCCAGCACGCACCCATGGCGTTGAAATTTCCGGAACGCGGCCCCTTGAACCTTCCCGCCCTCGCAGAGGAGTGGCTCGAGTTGTGGGACCGCGAAGACACCTTCCAGCAGAGCGTGGACCGCCGGCCCGCAGACAAGCCCTATGTGTTTTTTGAAGGCCCCCCTTCGGCCAACGGAAAGCCGGGCATTCACCACGTGATGGCGCGGGCCATCAAGGACATTTTCTGCCGGTTCCAAACGCTGAAAGGACACCGTGTGGAGCGGAAAGCGGGATGGGACACCCACGGACTCCCTGTGGAGTTGGGTGTGGAAAAGGAGCTCGGCATCACCAAAGAAGACATCGGCACCAAGCTGACGGTCGAGGAATACAACGACGCATGCCGCAAGACGGTGATGCGCTACACCTCCGAGTGGAACGACCTCACGCGTCAGATGGGTTACTGGGTGGACATGGATGCGCCTTACGTGACCTACCACACCAAGTACATGGAGTCGGTGTGGTGGTTGCTGTCTCAACTGCACAAGAAGGGCATGCTGTACAAGGGCTACACCATTCAGCCCTACAGCCCCATGGCGGGGACAGGATTGAGCTCGCATGAGCTCAACCAGCCCGGCACCTACCGCGATGTGAAGGACACGACCATCGTGGCCCAGTTCCATGCCACGGCGGAGTCACGCACGGCGTTGCTTGCCAAGGCAGGAGTGGCCGACGATGGCTTGCCGGTGGACTTTTTGGCTTGGACGACCACCCCTTGGACCCTTCCCTCGAACACCGCATTGACGGTGGGACCTGACATCGCCTACGCCCTGGTCAAAACCACCAACCGCTACACCGAGGCGGAGGGCTACGTGGTGCTCGCTGAAGCCCTCGTGGGCAAGCAGTTTGGCGACAAAAAGGCGCCTGCACACGAGGTGGTGGCCACGCTTTCAGGACGGGACCTCGTCGGGATGCGTTACGAGGCCTTGCTCGATTGGGCCTTGCCGATGGACTCCCCCGAAGAGGCCTTCCAGGTCATTCCTGGTGACTTTGTGACCACCGAGGACGGCACAGGCATTGTGCACACGGCGCCGACGTTTGGTGCGGACGATGCACGCGTGGCCAAAGACGCGGGCGTGCCCGCCATGCTCGTGGACGACGGCACGGGCCACGGGGTCCCGCTGGTGGACCTGCAGGGTCGGTTCCGCGTGGGACCTTTGAAAGGGCGCCACGTCAAGGCCGAATTCGACCTCGAGGCTGGGGACGACGTGAAGCCCGTCGATGTGGAAATCGCGATCCTGCTCAAGGAGAGGGGACAGGCGTTCAAGGTCGAGAAGTACGAGCACAGCTATCCCCATTGCTGGCGGACAGACAAGCCCATCTTGTACTACCCGCTTGACTCGTGGTTCATCCGCGCGACGGCGGCCAAGGAGCGCATGATTGAGTTGAACAACACGATCACGTGGAAGCCGGAAAGCACCGGTACAGGGCGCTTTGGCAAGTGGCTGGAGAACGTCAACGACTGGAACCTCAGCCGCTCTCGGTTCTGGGGCATTCCCTTGCCGATTTGGCGGACCGAAGACGGCACCGAGGAGCGTTGCATTGGCTCCATTGAAGAACTGAAAGCGGCCTGCGACGATGCGGTGTCGGCGGGCGTCATGGCTTCGAATCCCTTCGCGGAGTTCGCACCAGGAGACATGTCCGATGCGAACTACGACGCAGTGGACCTCCACAAGCACGTGGTGGACGAGGTGGTCTTGGTGGCCAGCGACGGCCGTCCGATGCGCCGCGAATCGGATTTGATCGACGTGTGGTTCGACAGCGGAAGCATGCCTTACGCCCAGTGGCACTATCCCTTCGAGAACAAGGACAAGGTGGATGCCGGCAACGCGTACCCCGCGGACTTCATCGCGGAGGGCGTCGACCAAACCCGCGGCTGGTTCTACACCTTGCATGCCATCGCGACCATGGTGTTCGACCAAGTGGCGTACAAGCGCGTGGTGTCCAACGGTTTGGTCTTGGACAAGAACGGCCAAAAAATGTCCAAGCGCCTCGGCAACGCGGTCAACCCGTTTGAGACGCTTTCCACCTACGGGCCGGATGCCACACGCTGGTACATGATCACCAACGCCCAACCATGGGACAACCTCAAGTTTGACGTGGCGGGCATTGGCGAGGTGCAACGCAAGTTCTTCGGCACCCTCCACAACACGTACAACTTCCTCGCGCTGTACGCCGGAGCGGACGGCTATCAGGGGGGCGAGCAGGACGTGCCGTACGCGGAGCGCCCGGAGATCGATCGCTGGATCCTGAGCCGCCTTCAAGGCCTCGTCGAGGAAGTGGACAGCGCGTTTGAGGCGCTCGAGCCCACCCGCGCGGGCCGCGCCATTCAGGACTTCGTGGTCGACGAACTCAGCAACTGGCACGTGCGCTTGAGCCGTCGCCGGTTCTGGAAGGGCGACATGAACGCCGACAAGCAGAGCGCGTACCAAACGCTCACCACCTGTCTGCGCACGGTGGCGATTCTCGGATCGCCCATCGCCCCGTTCTACATGGACCGCTTGTACAGAGACGTCACCGGCGAAAGCGACTCGGTGCACTTGGCCTTTTTCCCGGACGCCGATGCGTCGCAACGGGACGAAGCGCTGGAGGCGAGGATGTCGCTCGCCCGTCAGCTGTCGTCTCAAGTACTGAGCTTGAGAAAGCGCGAAAAGATCCGCGTGCGTCAGCCGCTCCGTCGCATCATGGTGCCCGCATTGGACGACGCCACGGCATGCCACCTCGACGCCATCTCGGCGCTGGTGCGCAGCGAAGTCAACGTCAAGGACGTGGAGATTTTGCGCGACGACAGTGCCTTTGTCAAGAAGGCCAAGGCGGACTTCAAGGCGCTTGGACGTGCCATGGGGCCGCGCATGAAGTCGGTGGCCGCCGCGATCGGCTCGATGACCTCAGCAGACGTGTCGCAACTCGAGCGGGAAGGGGTGCTGTCACTGGATCCCGGGGACGGACAGGGCGCCATTGAATTGACCACCGACCACGTGACCATCCAAACCGAGGACATCCCCGGCTGGCTTGTCTCCAGCGAGGGAGGTGTGACGGTGGCGCTGGACGTGACCCTCGACGACGCACTTCGCGCGGAGGGCTTGGCGCGTGAGTTGGTGAACCGCGTCCAAAACCTCCGAAAAGACGCGGGATTGGACATCACAGACCGCATTCGGTTGACCGTTTGCGCCGAAGACGGAATTCGCGGTGCACTCGAGGAAAATTTGGACTATATTCGGACGGAAACGCTGGCGGAGGATGTCGTTTGGACGGAGGCAGAGACCGGCGAAAACTTGCAGCTCGAAGACGGTGCTTCGGTTTGGGCGCAAGTGGACAAATGCTGATTTGAAGCACACCTGACGATACGACATGGCTGAATTGCGATATTCCGACAAAGACCTCAAGGAATTTGAGGATCTCATTCATGAGAAGCTCGCCAGCGCGCGTGAAGATTTGGACCAGCTGCAGCGTTCCCTGTCTCACCGTGACGACAACAGCACCGAAGACACCGCCCCCACCTTCAAGATGATGGAGGACGGCTCAGAAACGATGAGTCGGGAAGAGACGGCTCAGTTGGCTGCCCGCCAGCAGAAGTTCATCCAGAGCTTGGAAAATGCCCTTCTGCGCATCAAGAACAAGACCTACGGCGTGTGTCGCGTGACCAACAAACTGATTCCCAAGGAGCGCCTTCGTTTGGTGCCCCACGCCACGCTTTCCATCGAAGCGAAGCAGCGTCAGTGACCCCTTCTCTTTCTCAACTTGTTTGGCGGGTGTTGGTGCCCGTGCTGGCGATTGACCAGCTCATCAAGGTGTGGATCAAAACGTCGTTCACCGTGGGTGAGCGCATGGATTTTGTGCCCGGCATCTTGGAGTTGCAGTTCATCGAAAACGAGGGCATGGCCTTCGGTTGGGCCTTGCCTGGGGTGGCAGGGAAACTGCTCTTGACGGGATTCCGGTTGGTGGCGGCAGTGGGCATTGGAGTGTACATCGCCCGACGCGTGCAAGAAGAAGCGCCCAAAGGCCTGCTGTACAGCCTGACCTTTGTGTGGGCGGGAGCCCTTGGCAACATCATTGACAGTGCGGTGTACGGCCGGGTGTTCAGCCGATCGGGCTGGGGGACCTTGGCCGAGTGGTTTCCGGCGGACGGAGGCTATGCGCCGTGGTTCCAGGGACATGTGGTGGACATGTTCCACTTTGTGGTGACGTGGCCAACTTGGTTGCCCATCGACGCGTGGGCGGGTCGGGAAGTCTTTCCGCCCATCTGGAACTTGGCGGATGCCGCGATCTCGGTGAGCGTCATCTGGATGCTGCTCAACCAGCGCAGCTATTTCCCCGCCGTCCAATAAAGCCGGGTCGGAAGGTCAGGCGAGTTCCGCCTCTGGGGCATCGACCCAATCTCCGTGTTCGCGGATGAGGTCAATCAAGGCTTCGACGGCTTCCTGCTCAGGCACGTTGCGTTTGACCACCTCTTTCTCCTTGTACAAGGTGATTTTGCCCGGGCCGGTGCCAACGTATCCGTAGTCGGCGTCGGCCATTTCTCCAGGGCCATTCACAATGCACCCCATGATGCCAATTTTCACCCCCTTGAGGTGGTGGGTGACCGCCCGAATCTTCGCCGTGGTTTCTTGAAGGTCAAACAGCGTCCGGCCGCAGCTTGGGCAGCTGATGTACTCCGTCTTGCTGATGCGCGTTCGCGCGGCTTGGAGGATGCCAAACGACATGGTGTTCCGCTTGGCGAGGGCGGTGTCCGGAGCGTCCAACCACAGGCCGTCTCCCAGACCGTCAATCATGGGCCCTCCGAGGTCGGTCGCCGCTTGAAGGGCAAGTCGTTCGTCGTCCAAGCCGGCCCACGTGCGACGAAGCACGACAGGGGCGCCGCAGCCGATGGCGTCCAAGGCCAACACGGTGGTTCGAAGGTCCACCATGGCGTGGGGGTTGTTCGTTTCCACCACCCAAACCACGTCCCGTCGCATGCGGCCTTCTTCGTCGGCCACGCGTTGCGAGAGGGCGTCGCCCACGTCGTTGCGTGTCACGCGGACCCAGTGGGTCACGTCCGGGGAAGGTGCGGGCAAGCGGTCCCAAGCATCCGAGGCGGCCCAAAGGGGTTGGTGCCGCACCGGCACGTTGTCCAACGCGGTCCAGGCGCTGGCGTCCACCAGCACCGTCAGGGTGCCGGGCACGTCGTAGTTCAAGGTGCGCGCCCCGGCGTACACCACGTCGCACGCTGCGTCCGTGAGGTTCCATTTGTCGAGGGGCACGCTGTAGCGGTACCCCGCGCCGTACAAGCTTGCCGGATCCACGTCCGCGTCACGCAACGTGTGAACCACCACGGGGACGTGTTTGCCCCCCACATTGCCCACCTCCCAGCACTCCCGTCGAGTGTACGAGAAGGGGTCGAGCGTGTGGTTCACTGGCTCCACGGCGGGATGGTTCTGTCGATCGGCGTAGCGCTCCACCAGCATGCGGCCCACCGGCATCTCGGCTTCAGGCTCTTCTGTCAGGCTGACACGCACGGTGTCTCCGAGGCCATCTTCGAGCAGGGTGCCGATGCCCAAGGCGGATTTGATGCGTCCGTCTTCGCCGTCGCCGGCTTCCGTGACGCCCAAATGGAGCGGAAAAGACATGCCTTCGTCGTTCATCCTCGCCACGAGCAAGCGGTACGCTTGAACCATGACTTGCGGGTTGGACGACTTCATGGACACGACCACGTCGAGGTAGTCCTCCGCAACACAGATGCGCAAAAACTCCAAGGCGCTCTCGACCATGCCCAAAGGGGTGTCGCCGTAGCGGCTCATGATCCGGTCGGACAAGGAGCCGTGGTTGGTGCCAATGCGCATGGCGCGGCCCAGACGCTTGCACTTTTGGACGAGGGGGGTGAATTTTTCCCGAATGCGGATCAATTCCTCGGCGTAGGTCTCGTCGGTGTACTCCAGGTTTTCAAACCGCTTTTTGTCGGCGTAATTGCCTGGGTTCACCCTCACCTTTTCCACGTGGTCGGCCGCGATTTCCGCAGCGTTGGGGGTGAAGTGAATGTCCGCCACCAGCGGGGTGGTGTGCCCAGCTGACCTCAACGCGTCGGCGATGTCGCCCAAACGTTCGGCCTCCTTCTTGCTGGGTGCTGTGATGCGCACCAATTCGCAACCGGCTTCAATCATCCGGATGCTTTGGGCCACCGTTCCGGGCACGTCCATGGTGTCCGTGGTGGTCATGGATTGCACGCGGATGGGGTTGTCTCCTCCCAACGCCACGGCGCCAATGCGCACTTCTCGCGTCGAACGACGGCGGTAGTTGAAAGAATCTGGGCAGTAGGCGTCGTGTGTCATCGTCAAGGTTCCGATGTGAAGATAACCGCTGCAAAGGGTGGATGTTGCCCATGCAGTGCCAGTACTTTTGAAAACATGCCCCAGTCTTCCGCTCCCAACCCTTCTTCTCCGCCGGCACTTGTGGTGGGCGGAGTGGCCTATGGAGACCGAAGCCGCATCGTGCGGCTGCTGACCCAGGAGCATGGATTGGTGCCCTTGTGGGTCGCCAACGCGGCCAAACACAAGGCCCTTTGGCATCCGATGGCCGTGCTGGAGGTGGTGGACCTCAAACCGGGAAAAGGGGGAGGGCTTTGGACCGCGAGGGAGTGGCGCCGTGGGGCGCCGCAGGTGGTCTTTCGGCGCGAGCCTGCCCGCTCCGCCGTGGGGTTTTTTGTGGCGGAAGTGCTCGCATCCTGCCTGGAAGAAGGGGCACCAGCCCCGGAGGTCTATGCCTTGGCCACTCGAGCGACGGAGTGGTTGGAGTCTGAGACGAGGGTGGCCTGGATCCACGTCAAATTCATGGCGTGTCTGGTGCAGGCTTTGGGAATGATGCCGGACGTGCCGCCGCCTCAAGCACCGGCGTTTGACATTGCAACGGGGGAATACGTGCCTGCGGAGTTGGCCCCCAAAACGTCGATGGACGCCAACACGGTGCAGGGCATGCGGGAGATTGTTGGCATGGAGTTTGGTGACATTGAGGGCCTCAATTGGCCGCGGAGCATGCGCAAGGAACTCGTGTTGGGTGCCTACCGGTTTGTGCAAGCGCAGTTGGGCAAATCGAAAGAATTGAAGAGCTACGATGTGTTGGAAGCTTTGTTTGCGTGACATGCGTGTGGCCCGCCGGTGGATGGCGGTCTTCATGGGCTTGGCCTGGACCGGCTTGGTTTGGGGTCAACAGCCGTCCACGTCCCCAAGCAAAGAGCAGGCGGCTGCGAAGACGGCGGTCTCGAGAACGGTGAATCCCGCCACGACACACGAGATGAAAGTGACGAGCAACGGGCTTCCAGTGCCCTTTGCCACGGTCATGAACACCAACACCGGACAAGCGGCGGTGGCCAATGCCGAAGGAGTCGTGGCCGTGCCGCTGTGGGGCCTGAACGACACCCTGAAGATCCAATCCATGGGGTACGAGGTGGTCAAAGTGGTGCCCGGTCCGACGCCCTTGCGCACCGTTGAATTGCCGCCCGCCACGTTTGAAATTGAGGAGGTCGTTGTTCAATCCAATGCGGTGGCTGCAGGGGCCATGACCATGGCGTCGGTGTCAAGTGTGGACCGACTGGTGGCCAAGACCCCAGTTCTGACAGTGGAAACCACTGGGGAGCTTCTTGAAGGATCGGGTCAAGTCCACCTTCAAATGAGCCAGCAAGGGGGGATCAGTCCCGTGCTTCGGGGGTTTGAAGCCAACCGGGTGCTTCTCGTGGTCGATGGGGTTCGCATGAACAACGCCATTTACCGTTCAGGTCACGTCCAAAATGCAGGCACCGTAGACCCCTTTGCCATTGCCCAAACCCAAGTGGTGATGGGACCCAGCAGTGTCATGTACGGCAGTGATGCCCTGGGCGGGGTGGTGCACTTCGTGACCCGACGGCCAGAGTTCAGTCACGGCGGATTCGATGTGAACGGCAAGGTGCTTGGCCAAGGGTCCACCGTCCACGGTGGTTGGGCAGGACATGCGCATGTGATGTGGAAAGCTCCCCGGTGGGGGGCAGTGACCAACGTGTCCCATCGGTCCTTTGGGGACCTTCGGATGGGGTCGTGGCGCGCCCATGGAGATTCGTCATGGGGACGTGTCCCGTGGTTGGTGGAACGGTTGGAAGGAAGAGACTCGTTGGTGGCGAACCCTGATTCAGACGTACAAGTCCCCACGGGGTACAGCCAATGGGACCTTCAACAACGCTTGCGGGCGAGAATTCCCTCGGGGTACGTCGACGTCAATGTGCAGCACAGCACGACGTCCAACGTGCCGCGATTTGACGTGACCAACGACGTGGCGGGTGGAACCAGGAAATGGGCAGAGTGGAGCTACGGCCCCCAGGAGCGGACCATGGTTGCCGCCACGGCGTCTCGCAGCGTCCGAGGGCAGGCCGTTTGGACCACCATGGCGAGCTACCAGGCCATTTCTGAATCGCGGATCAAACGGCGATTTGGTCAGGATTGGAGGACCACACAACTGGAACACGTCGACGTGTGGGGATTGAATTCCGTGCTTCGAGGGCAGAGAAGGGAAGTGTCCTGGGAGGCGGGGTTGGACGGCCAATGGAACGGTGTGACCTCCACGGCGTCGTCTCTCAACCTCGAAACGGGAGCCGTTGCGGCCGATTGGACACGCTACGCCGACGGTGGGTCGACCATGTTGACGTGGGGTGGCTTTGGGTCGGCGAGCCGATCCTGGGGCAAACACACGGGCCGATGGGGCGCGCGGTACAGCCATGCCGCGGTCCACTCCACCTTTTTGGACACTACGTGGCTGGATCTCCCCGTCCGTGAGTTCAACCAGAGCAAAGGCGCCGTGACCGGCAGCGCGTCTTGGTCGGCCAAGTGGACGTCTCAATTCCAAACCCTCACTTCCTTGGCGAGCGGTTTCAGGCACCCCAACGTCGATGACTTGGGCAAGGTTCGGGAGAAGAACGGTTTTGTGTTGGTGCCCAACGACGACCTGACCCCGGAATACCTGTACACCGCGGAACAAGGCCTGACGTGGTCGCTGCGGCCCAATTCCGATGTGTTGGTGCTTCAAGCGTCGGTCTTTGGCAGCCTGTGGCGAGATGCCATTGTGCAGGCGAACGCTTCGCTGGCTGGGGACACGGTGTTGGTGGTGGACGGTGACACGGCGCGCATTCAGATGAACCAAAACCTCGACCGTGCGGTGGTCCATGGAGGCAGGATTGAATGGAGTGGACGTCTGTGGCCCAAAACGACGTTCCGAGCGGTCATGAACTGGACCCAAGGCCGAGGGTTGGACGAGGACGCCACCCCGCTGTCGCACATCCCTCCGACGTTTGGGGTGGTGGAGTTCGCCCGAAAGGGAAGCATGACGCGATGGAGCACGTCGGTGCGGTACGCACTCAATAAGGCGGCGGAAGACTACGGTCCGGGCACCACCGACAACCTTCAAGAAGCGCTTCCCGACGGAACGCCAGCGTGGGCGACGTGGAACGTGGAAGGGTCGATGCGCGTCACGGACAAGTTGGAGGTGAGGCTGTCGGGAATGAACCTGCTCGACCTCCACTACCGCACGTTTGGCTCCGGGATTTCCGCGCCCGGTCGCAACTTCCGAGCCACACTCTCCGCGCGTTTCTAAGTACCTTCGACCCATGCGTTACGCCGAGGTGGTTGGACACGAGGCTTTGGGGGCCAAATTGCGGGAATCCGTCCGCAATGGACGCGTGGCGCACGCCCTACTGTTTGAGGGACAAGAAGGCGCCGGAGCATTGGCGTTGGCACGGGCACACGCCCAATACTTGACGTGTGAAAGCCCCACCGAAGAAGACAGTTGCGGCA
>WTJL01000149.1:26212-34279 GCA_011524845.1 Flavobacteriales bacterium
TGGAAGGTGTGGGTGTGTTGGCTGCCGGAAACCATGCGGGTGGACACGGCCAACAAATTCCTGAAGCTCATGGAGGAGCCCACCGACAAGACGGTGATGCTCTTTGTGACCGAGCACCCCGACCGGTTGTTGGCGACCATCCGCTCGAGGGTGCAGCGCATTCACGTGCCCAACCTCAGCGTCGAAGAAGCCGCTGCAGGTCTCGTGCAACGGTGGGGGATCGATGGAGACCTCGCGGCCAGTTTGGCCCATGTGTCCGACGGGAACCTCGCAAGGGCCTTGCGCATGGCCAAGTCCGGGCAAGATCAGCCGGACCTTGAGCGGTTCTCGGCCTGGATGCGCGCCTGTTGGGCCCGGGATGGCCGTGCCATGGTCGAAGGCTCCGAGTCGTTTGCGTCCCTCGGCCGTGAAGGCCAAAAGCGCTTCCTCCACTACGCCCTGCATCTCGTGCGTCAAAGCATCGTGGGACACTACGGCGCCGCGGAGTTGGTGCGCTTGACGCCTGCGGAACAAGGGTTTCTGCAGAAGTTCAGCAAGTTCATTCACCACGACAACGTTCTCGCCCTTCGCGAGGCCCTTGAGGAGGCGTACAGCGACGTGGCAGGCAACGTGAATGGCAAACTCGTCTTTGTGGACTTGAGTTTGCGGGTCCATCGATTGTTGCGCACGCCGGCGAGCGTGGATTGACGTTCGGACACTACCTTCGAAGCATGGGATGTGCGACGTGCAGCAAGGGGGCAGATGGATTGCCCAGAGGATGCAAGAACAACGGGCGTTGTGGAACCTGCGGATGCGGGTCCATGTCGGTGTTTGACTGGCTCGAAGGCATTCCCTTGCCCGACGGCGCCTCCCCTTACGACGTCGTGGAACTGCGCTTCAAAAACAACCGCAAGTCCTACGTTCGTCGGCCCAACGCCTTGACAGTTCACGTGGGAGATGTGGTGGTCGTCGACCTCCAGCCCGGCCACGATGTGGGTGTGGTGAGTTTGACAGGAGAACTGGTCAAGAGCCAGTTGAAGCTCCGCAAGATCAAGGACGACCACGAGTTGAAGCGCATCGCACGCAAAGCGGACAACGACGACATCGCCTTGTGGCATACAGCGCGTCAGCGCGAAGAGGACACCCTCCGCGAAGCCCGTCAGATCATCAAGCGTTTGGGCATCAGCATGAAGCTCACCGATGTGGAGTACCAAGGCGACAATGCGCGCGCCACGTTCTACTACACGGCCGAGCAACGCGTGGATTTCCGCGACCTGGTTCGTGAATTGGCAAGCACCTTCGACATCCGCGTCGACATGCGCCAAATCGGAGCCCGCCAGGAGGCAGCCCGCATCGGCGGCATCGGTGTGTGTGGACGGGAATTGTGTTGCACCTCTTGGCTCAAGGACTTTCGGTCGGTGAGCACGGGCGCGGCCCGCTACCAGCAACTGTCCTTGAACCCAGGCAAGTTGGCCGGTCAATGCGGAAAATTGAAGTGCTGTTTGAATTTCGAGCTCGACCAGTATGTGGAAGCGGTGAAGGAATTCCCTTCTCCCAACGCCAAGATTCGAACCCCCAAGGGCAAGGCCGTGGTGTTCAAGATGGACATCTTCAAGCGCCTCGTGTACTTCCTGCAATTGGGAGAACCTGGGGCCTCGCCCATCGCCATGAACGTCGAGGATGCGAACGAGTTGATTGCGGCTTCCGCCAAAGGAGACGTCGTGGGCTCACTCGCGGCCTATGAGTTGGAAGAAGAACCGGAAGAGGTGGATTCCACCTTTGGCAATGTGGTCGGACAAGAGAGCCTGACCCGTTTCGACGAGGCCAAGCGCAAGCGTCGTCGCGGAAAACGTCGCGGAAAGCCGTCGAGCCAAGCCAAAAAGGACGGCGGTGGTGCCTCGAAAGGCCAAGGAGGACGTGGACGCAACTCAGGCGGCGACGCCTCCGCCCAGGCTTCTGGAGAGGCCGCTGCGAAAAAGCCGAGCCGCGGTCGCGGCCGCAACCGCCGCCGAGGCGGAAAAGGAAACGAAGGGGGCAACAAACCCGCCACCTCGTGAGGCTCCTCGGAGGGTGGTTGATCGCCGTGAGCCTGCTTGCGGGATGCGGTCCAGCGCCTTTGGTGGCCGAGTCGCGTGACGTGGAGTTGGAAGGCTGGGCCAGCGACACCCCCGTGTCGTTCAACTGGAACGTTCAAGACACGTTGCTTCGCCACGACTTGCTGCTCGATGTGCGGCACGCTCAGACGTACCCGTATTCCAACCTGTATGTGTTTTTGACCTACCGCTTTCCCAACGGCAAGTCTCGTGTGGACACGGTGGAGTGCACGTTGGCCGATGAACGTGGCCGGTGGAGAGGAAGCGGCTTTGGGGATTTGGTCGACCAACGGTTCATGCTGCAACAAGGCGTTCAGTTCCCTTTGACGGGTCGGTATGGACTCGACGTCCGGCACGGCATGCGCCACGACCCCTTGCCCGCGGTCGCCAACGTCGGCCTCCGCTTGGAAGAGCACAGGGGCGATTTGCGCCCTTGAGGGCGCAACCCATCGCAGACGGAAGGGGTTTCCCTAGGGAAGGGCGTATCTTGCGACCCCTGCACGTGTTTTGATTGAAATCCCTCTTCGATGAAGTCTTTGTTTCGCGCTTTTTTGACCTTGTTGGTGGTGGCCTTGACCGCCCCCCTCACCGTGGCCCAAACCCACACCCACGACGGCGTGACGTCCTGCGGGTTGAACCACGCCGAGGACATGCTTTTCCTCCGCCGTCCTGAAACCCGCGATGCCGCGATGGACGCCACGCGTGCCCTCGAATTGGAAACGCAGGAAGGCGCAACGGCATCGCAGCGTGAGGACCTTCTCATCATTCCCATCGTCTTCCACGTCATCCACTTCAACGGTCCAGAGAACATCTCCACGGCCCAGGTGCACGACGCGGTCGATGTGCTGAACACCAACTTCCGAGCGCTCAACGCGAACATCGGCGAAGTCATCCCCGAGTTCGAAGACCTCGTGGCCGACATTGAAATCGAATTTCGTTTGGCCCAAAAAGACCCTCAGGGCAACTGCCACCCCGGCATCAACCGCATCGTGAGCGAGTTGACGTACGTGGGCGATTCAGAAATGAAGTCGCTCATTCAGTGGCCTCGGAACAAGTACCTCAACGTGTGGGTCTGCGAATACGCTGCGGGTGCTGCCGGCTACGCCTTGTACCCAGGGTCCGTGAACGGCAACCAAAACGCCGACCAGGACGGCATCGTGCTTCAGCACAGCTACTGCGGGTCCATCGGGACCGCCAACCTGTACCGCTCGCGCACCCTCACGCACGAAGTGGGCCACTGGCTCAACCTCCGTCACCCGTGGGGCAACAGCAACAACCCTGGTTTGGCGGACAACTGCGACGAGGACGACAACGTGTCGGACACGCCCAACACCATTGGCTGGACGTCGTGTGTCTTGGACGGCACCACGTGCGGATCGTTGGACAACGTCCAGAACTACATGGACTACAGCTACTGCGGTCGCATGTTTACCCAAGGCCAAAAGACGCGCATGCGCACCGCTGCATTGTCGACGGTGGCCCAGCGCAACCAACTCTCCACAGCGTCCAACCTGCAGGCCACGGGCGTCGCAGGGGAGGACATTCTGTGCGAAGCGTCGTTCGACATGGACCGACGCCTCATTTGCGTAGGCGACAGCGTGAAGTTCACCGACCAGAGCTACCACAGCCCCACGTCGTGGAGCTGGGAGTTTGGGGACGGCGAGGCCCTTTCTGGCGGACAGGGGGAAGGCGTCCAATCGTTTTACCACACGTTCAACGCCCCGGGATTGTACGACGTGACCCTCACCGTCGGCAACGGCACAGACGAGGTCACCAACACCGTGACCGAGGCGGTCTACGTCATGGACGCGGGTGAAATGGACCTCCCCTTGTCGCAGGGCTTCGAGAGCGGCGAATACCCCGACCCCCAATGGTTCATCGAAGACCCTTTGAACGACGGCACCTGGGAGTTGACAGACGATGCGGCCGCCACAGGAACGCAGTGCATGTTCATTGAGAACTGGGGCAACAACGTCGAATTCAACGACGACTTCTTGCGCACGGCGACCATGGACATGAGCGGCATGTCCGAGATCCACATCAGCTACAAATGGGCCTACGTCCACAAGGGCACCACAGAAGCCTCGGAGACCGACGACCGCCTGCGCGTAAGTGTGACCGGCGACTGCGGCAACGACTGGGACCTGCGACGCATGCACCGAGGGTTCACGGACTTGCCGTCTGCCGACCCCAACCCGTTCCCTTGGGCGCCTTCGGGTCCGGAAGAGTGGAAGGGCTACACCATCGTGTTGGACAACGACGAGTACTTGACGGAGTTTTTCCGAGTCCAGTTTGAGTTTGAAAGCCGACTTGGCAACAACATCTACCTCGACGACATCAACATTCAAGGATTTGGCAACACCGAGGTGGCAGAGGCCCTCGATGGGTTGACCCGGTCGTGGACCTTGGCCCCCAACCCTGCAGCGCAGGCGTCTGTGGTGGCGTTCCAGACCCGAGTCGCAGGAATGGCGGACATGACCATCCAAGACGCGTCAGGTCGCATCCTCTCTCAAGAGGCCAAAGCCTTGGGTGCGGGCAGCCACGATTGGCCCATTGCCGCCCCGCAAACGCCGGGCGTGTACCTCGTGCGTTTGGCCACCGCCGACGGCGTGCAGCGCACGTGGCGCTGGGTCATTCAATGAGGACGTCGCGGCTCAAGCCCGCTTCATTGTGACGCACAAAAAAGCCCGCCATTTGGCGGGCTTTTTACTTCCAGCAGGTTAGGAGGGAAGGGTCACTCTTTGCTTCCAATCAAGATGGACACACAGCCTTCGTGAAGGATGGCTGCATCCGTGTCCGGCACCTTGACACGGAAGCGAAGTCGTTGCGCATTTTCCATTCGGAAGTCGAGGTGATCGGCCCCGTCGGAATTGCTCCAGATGCGGATGTTTTGTTCGTCAAGCACGTCGAATTCCACAGCGCCCAACACAGGGTGGGCACAGACGGCCACACGGTAGTCGGTGCCGCTGAGGAAGGTCAATTCCAGCTCGGCCTCGTCGCCAGGGATGAGCACGGCAGAATTGTAGTTTTCATTTTGAACGTAGCCGTCCAAGATGGGAAGGCAGTTCTTCTTGGTGAAGGTCCGGCATTGGGCGTTCGCTTGTGCGGCAAACAACGTCACCAAGGCAAGCAAGAGTGTGGTGTGCTTCATGTTGATGGACTTTACGTTCATTTCACAAGTTGGTTACGTGCGGTGGAGACCGCATCTGTGATTTGGGCCAAAACCTCTTCGCTCGCCGTGTAGCGCGGTCCTCCACCGATGACGATGGCGCCTCCGCTTTTGCTGATGTCGCTGCTGGCCTCCTCTTTTTGGACGGCGTCAAACGCGGCGACGACGGGCTGCAAGGTGTTGATCACTTCTGCCAAACCTGGAGACTGCTCGTAGCTGCTCACCAGGTCCATGACGTCTTCCATCACAAGCTTCTGCTCCGCGATGCGGTTGCGCAGCTCTTCGTTGGCTTTGTCGCTGTGGCGTGTGGCGAGGTACAGGCTTTCAACCCAACCGGCTGCAACGAGCATGCCGCTGAGGTCTTCCTGGCCGTTGGACTTGAGCTTTTCGTTGAGGTTGAAAAACGCCTCGGACACAATGGCCACCAAGGAGTCTTGACGGGCGCGGTTGGCTTCGGCACGCTCGAGCATGTCGTCGCCGATGACGTCGCCCACGCCCAAGTCACGCGCCAGGCTCTTCACCACTTCGAGGTAGGTGAGGGACACGGCGTTTTCTTCGAAGATGGTCGCGTAGCTGAGGTCTGCGCCGTACACGCCGAGGTTCACCGCTTGGCGATCGGCGGTCACATAGTTGGACGCGGCCATGGCCGAGTGCAAGTGGTCGAGGGAGAAGGAGGCACCGGTCTTTTGGACGATGCGGGCCGTTTCCATCGGAGTGGGGGCGGCGCGGAAAATCTTTTTGAGGCGCTTGGTCCGTTGAGAGACCGACGCGCCTTCCGACAAGGAGTCTCCAGAGGTGGTCGGCCCTTGGGGTCCGCCACAGCCCGCCAAGACAATCATGCCGGCAGCGAGGCTGAGAAACAGGGAATTGCGAAGCTTCTTCATGCGTGTTGGGATTGGTACGAATTTGGGAGTGCTTGAAGAGCATACGCGCGAAGGCACAGAAAAGTTCTGCACGTCGAGATGTGTACCGGTGGCGTCTAAAAGGTCAGTGCGCTTCGAGCCAAGTTTGGCCGTGCGACACCTCCACATCGAGGGGCACGTCGAGCTTCACCGCCCGTTCCATGCATCGCACCAACAGGGCCTTGACCTCCTCCAATTCCGAGGTCACAGCGTCGACGACGAGTTCGTCGTGCACCTGCATGATCAGCTTGCTTTGCATGCCCTTCATCTCCTTGGCCACGTCGATCATCGCGACCTTGATGATGTCCGCCGCGGAACCTTGAATGGGGGTGTTGACGGCGTTTCGCTCTGCAAATGCACGGACCACGGCGTTGTTGCTGAGGATGTCTGGCAAGGGCCGACGGCGACCCAGCAGGGTGGTGGCATGGCCTGCCTCCCGTGCACGGGCGACACAGTCTTTGGTGAAGTCGTCGAGTCCAGAGAATTGCGCGTGGTACGCTTCGATGATGCCCTTGGCCTCCTTTCTGGAGATGCCCAGATTTTCAGCCAACCCGAAGGCGCCCTGCCCGTAGAGGATGCCAAAATTCACCGCTTTGGCTTGGCTGCGTTGCTCACGAGTGACCTCGTCAAGCCCGACCCCAAACACCTTGGCGGCGGTGGCGGCGTGGATGTCTTCGCCCTTTTGGAACGCTTCGATGAGTCCTTGTTCGCCGCTCATCGCCGCCGCAATGCGCAATTCCACTTGGCTGTAGTCGGCCGCCACCAGGACGTGGTCCGCACTTCGTGGCACAAACGCCTTTCGAATTTCACGTCCTTGGGCAGTCCGGATGGGAATGTTCTGGAGGTTGGGGTCTTTGCTGCTGAGTCGTCCCGTGGCGGCGACGACCTGCATGTAGGTCGTGTGCACGCGCCCCGTTTCCGGGTGCAACAAGGAGGGAAGCGGTTCCACGTATGTGGAGCGGAGCTTTTTCAGCTTCCGGTACTCCAAGACCTCCCCCACGATGGGGTGGGCGTCTTTCAGTTTGCTGAGGACGGCTTCGCTGGTGGGGTATTGACCGGTTTTGGTCTTCTTGACTTTGGCAGGGATGGCCAAATGCTCAAACAGCACATCCCCCAGTTGCTTGGGTGAATCCACATTGAAGGGCGCGCCGGCGTGGCCTTGGATGGACTGTTGGAGTTCGTCCAATTGGGAGGCCAAGGCGTCGCTGAACTGGGACAAGTGGGCCGTATCGAGTGCGACCCCTTCGAGTTCCATGTTCAAGAGCACCGACAAGAGCGGCATTTCAACGTCGCGGTACAGCGTCATCAGTCCCTCTTCTTCAAGCTTGGGCAGCAAGACCTCCGCCAGTTGGAGGGTGATGTCCGCGTCTTCGCATGCGTAGTTGACCACCTCTGCAGGTGGGATGTCCGCCATCGACTTTTGGTTCTTCCCCTTCTTGCCCAACAAGTCCGTGATGGGGATGCACTGGTACCCGAGGAACGCTTGGGCGAGGGCGTCCATGCCGTGTGGCTGGTCCGGTTCGAGGAGGTAGTGCGCCACCATGGTGTCCTCGAGGTTGGCCAAGGTCAAATCCACGCCGTGACGCGCCATGACTTTGCCGTCGAACTTCAAGTTTTGGCCCACTACGGTGAGGGCTGGATTTTCCAGCAGCGGCTTGACGATGGCTTGGATGTCGGACCAAGTGGAGGGATTCACAGGGACGTAGCTTCCCGTTCCGGCTTTCGCACTGAACGACATGCCGACAAGCTGAGCCTCCATGGCGTTCAGGCCAGACGTTTCCGTGTCAAAGGCAAAGCGCCCGGCGGCCGTGAGGTCGGCCACGAGCGCGGCCAAGCTTTCTGCGCCTTCCACCAAGGTGTAGGTCACTTCGGCGTCGTTCAACGACCCAAGCGTGGAAACGGAGGGCGCCACGTCCATGGCGGC
>WTJL01000144.1:0-4633 GCA_011524845.1 Flavobacteriales bacterium
TGAGCTTGGGCTCGAGGTCGGTGCGCGAAATGGGCCGAACCTCCCCGTTCAGGTGATACGAGCCGTCTTCCTGGATGCTGACCGTCAAGCGAGAGGTGACGGACGTCGTGCCCTTCGAGGTGGGCAAATCGACGTTCACGCCGTTGCTCACCAGCGTCGACAAGATGACGAAGAAGATGAGCAGCAGGAACACGAGGTCCGTCATGGACGACATGTTGCCCGTCACGCTGACTTTGTTGCGTTGGCCGAGGTTCATCCGCGTGCAGGTTCTTCGAGGATGTCAATGAATTCGAGGCTGTTTGCCTCCATGCGGTGAACCACCTTGCTCACCTTGCTCACCAAATGGTTGTACGCCATGTAGGCCAAAATCCCGACGATCAATCCCACAATCGTGGTCACCATCGCTTGCTTGGTGCCAGACGAAATGTCGCTGACTTGCACCGTTCCGGCCGCCTCCATGTCCAGGAACACGTTCACCATCCCGATGACGGTTCCCAAGAACCCGACCATCGGCGCGGCACCCGCCACGGTGGCCAGGGTGCTGAGGTTCTTCTCGAGGCGGTAGATCTCCAGCTTGCCCACGTTTTCAATGGCCACGCTGATGTCCTTGAGCGGCTTGCCAATGCGGCTGATGCCTTTGTCGAGCATGCGTCCAAGCGGCGTGTTGCTGTCGGTGCAGAGGTTGCGTGCGCTGCTCAGGTTGCCCTGCGAGATGTAATCCTTCAGGCGGTTCATGAAGTCGGGGCTGACCTTGTCGGCCTTTTGGATGGCCAAGAAGCGCTCAAAGAACACGTACATCCCAATCAAGCTCATCAGCGCCAAGGGAAGCATGATGTACCATCCGCCCTCCATGAGCAGTTGCAGGACATTCACGTCCACCTCGGTGACTTCGGGGGCTGTGTCCACCGCATCCGTGGCGGCTTGGAGCAAGAGAAGGGCTAGGGTTGATTGCATGGATGGAAGGATTCCAGGGTTTGAACGTCCAAGTTCCCCAGAATATTGGCCCTTTGCCCACCTTCAGCCCCACAGTTATTCAACGCTGCAGGTTCACAACGCCCTGTAGAAACGTCTCTGAAAATCAGGCAAACATGAGCAGGTAGACCCCTGCTCCGGCGAAGTACCCCAACACGGCCAACAGGCTGATTTTCTTGAGGTACCACACAAAATCGATGCGCTCGAGTCCCATCACCGCGACCCCGGCTGCGGAGCCGATGATCAACGCGGACCCGCCTGTCCCAGCGCAGTAGGCCAGGAACTGCCAAAAAATGCCATCCTGCACGAACATGCCCGTCCACGCGTCGGTCACTGCCGCCGCAGGCACCACGTCGTACATGCCCATGCTCGCCGCCACAAGCGGCACGTTGTCCACGATGGCGCTGAGCAAGCCAATGGCAAGGTCAATCAAGTACACGTCGTTGAGGCTGGTCCGCAACCAATCGGCGGCCAACAGCAAATGGCCCGCCTCCTGAAGTGAGGCCACCGCCAACAGAATGCCGAGGAAGAACAGCACCGACGCCGAGTCGATTTTCCGCAACACCCCAATGACGGTGAGGTGTTCTTTTTCCTCGATGTTTTTGGAGTGGTGAAGCCGCTCTGTGAGCATCCAAAGCGCCCCCAAGCTGAGCATCATGCCCATGAACGGCGGCAAGTGCGTCACCGTTTTGAAGATGGGCACAAACAGCAATCCTGCCACGCCCGCGGCAAAGACGAGGTTGCGTTCAAAGGGCGTGGTGGGGTCCCACTCCTCCTCTGCTTCTGCCGAGGGACGGTCGATCTCTCCTTTCAGGCGCGCACTCAGCACCGCCAGCGGCACGAGCAAGCACACGATGCTGGGCAAGATCAGGTTGCCCACAATGGTCGTCGTGGTGAGTTGCCCCCCAATCCAAAGCATGGTCGTCGTGACGTCTCCGATGGGAGACCAGGCGCCACCGGCGTTGGCCGCGATCACCACCATCCCTGCGAAAAGCCAGCGCGTTTGGCGGTCGTCGATCAACTTCCGCAGCAGCGACACCATCACAATCGAGGTGGTCAGGTTGTCCAACAGGGCGGAGAAAAAGAAGGTCAAGACGCACACGATCCACAACATTTTGACCTTGTTGCGGGTCTGGATTCGGTCTGTGATGACGCGGAATCCCTCGTGGGCATCGATCAATTCAACGATGGTCATGGCCCCCATGAGGAAGAACAAAATGCTGCTGATCTCCTCCATGTGATGCAACAGGCGATGCTCAAAGAACACCGCCAATCCCCCATGGCCACTGCCCATGTGGTCTGCAGCAAACAAGTGATATTCCTCTGCCAAGTGGGCAGGAACGTCGTGCCATCCCAGCACAAACAAGGCCCAACACACGGTGCCCGTCACCAAGGCGGAGGCCGCTTTGTCGATGTGGATGTTGTGCTCGAGCGCGATGAAGGCGTACCCGAGAATGAATACAGCAAGAATGAGAATGTCCATGGTCAGAAGTCTAAGGGCAAGATGGGCCGGTTTGTTCGCTCAAAGGAGAACAGAACAAGAAGTTGCTCACATCAAGAAATTCAAGGCACGCTCAAACGACTTCGCCGTGACCAGCGTCTTTTCCGGGTGCGCTTCGTGCACTTTGGCGAGTGCCTTGCCAATGGTGCGCGAGGTGTCGGCAAAAATGGCCGCGTCGGACATGTCCACATCTTCGTCGCTCATCAAGTAAGCGAACACACGGGCCATGCCACAGTTGGCAATGAAGTCTGGAATGACCGCCATGCGCTCGTCGGCATACTCAGCAATGGGACCGTAGAAAATCTCCTTGTCGGCGAACGGAACATTGGCCCCGGCTGAAATCACCTCCACCCCAGCTGCCACCATGCGCTCGACCTGATCTTGGGTGACCAAACGGCTGGCTGCGCACGGCAAGAACACGTCGGCTTTCACATCCCAAATCGCCGCATTCACGTCCTCGAAGGACAGCATGTCAGGGGACGTCAATGTGTTGCCCTCCTTGGCCAAAAACAACGCCTTGACTTCGTCGTACGACAGTCCCTCGGGACGGATCAATCCGCCTGCGCGGTCGATGATGCCCACGATGTGTGCACCGGCCTGCGCCAGGTACAACGCCGCTGCCGCGCCGACATTTCCCCATCCCTGAACGACCACTTTTTTGCCGGACACGGACGACCCATGCAGGTCGTAAAAATGCCGAACAGATTCACTCACACCGTATCCCGTGATGAGGTCGGCCACGCGAATTTTGCGTTGCACGTCCGGGCTGATTGTCGGGTCTTCCACCGGTTGGGACACGCCCTGACGGAGGTTGCCGATGCGGCGAACTTTTTGGGCTTCGTTGGGCTGGAAATGCCCTGAAAACACCCCCTCTTGCGGGTGCCACACGCCGTTGGCCTCGGTCATGGGAATGACCTCGTGAATCTCATCCACATTGAGGTCGCCGCCGGTGCCGTAGTAGTGCTTCAGCAACGGCGTGACTGCCTTGTACCAGCGCTCCAACACGCCCTTTTTGCGGGGGTCTGAAGGATCAAAGTCGATGCCGCTTTTCGCCCCTCCGATGTGAGGTCCTGACACCGTGAATTTGACTTCCATGGTCTTGGCGAGGCTTTCCACCTCCCGTTGATCCAGCCCGGGGCGCATCCGCGTTCCTCCGCCGGCCGCCCCGCCACGCAAGGAGTTGATGACCACCCAACCACGGGCTTCCGTTTCGCTGTCTTGCCACGCAAACACGATCTCCGGTGCGCGGTCTTCGTAGGCTTTCAAAAGGTCTTTCATGCTGCTCATTTCAGGCGCGGTTGCGAAGGTAGGCCAAACCCCACCGCGTCGATGCGACCCCTTGGCTCGCGACGCTTCCTTGTCAACGGCCGGGACCTCGTCCCCACAACGCCCCCCCGGACGACGCCTTTGTGGCGCCCGTGACGCTGGGAATGGCGTTGGGCATGTCCAGCCACCGCAACACCCCCAGCCACGCAAAGACCAGGGCCTCTTTTCCTTCGATCAGGTTCCGTTCAGGGATGTCCCAAACCACCTGTCGCCCCTTCGCAGCCTCCTCGAGGGCCTTCATCAATGTGGGGTTCAGCGCACCTCCTCCCGTAACCAGCACGTTCGCGCCATCTGGCACGTCCCTCGCCACGGCCCAAGCGGCATACGCCACGACCGTCGCCAGGACATCTTGCATGGTGTGATGTTCAAGTGCCTTTTGCGCGTGCGGCCACACCTGTCCTTCCAACCATTCACGCCCCAAACTTTTGGGGGGCAATTGAGCGTGATGCTCCAATCGTTTCCAGGCCTCCAACAACGCAGGCAGAACCGTTCCTTCCGCCGCCCCTTTCCCGTCACGGTCCATGTCCAATCCTCGTGTGCCGACGACCATGTTGAGCAACAAGTTCGCAGGTCCAACGTCCCATGCGATTCTTCCGTGTTGGGGATGCTCCAAACTCAAGTTGGCAAATCCCCCCAAGTTCAGCGCCACGTCCCATGCCCCGAAGAGCGCTTGATCGGCCAGTGGAACAAGGGGGGCGCCTTGACCCCCAAGGGCCACATCCAAGCTTCTGAGATCGCACACCACGGGAACGTCAAGGGCTGCATGCAAATCTGCGCCGCTTCCAATCTGGTGCGTCCACCCCTCCTCGGGTCGGTGGAACACGGTGTGGCCGT
>WTJL01000144.1:4733-10176 GCA_011524845.1 Flavobacteriales bacterium
CTTCCAATCTGGTGCGTCCACCCCTCCTCGGGTCGGTGGAACACGGTGTGGCCGTGAGACCCAACGACATCGGGCGTTCCCACACCGTTCTCCGCCATCCACGACGCCACGGCCGCTCCAGCCCAACGTCCCCATTCGGCGTCCAACCGAGCCAAGGATTCGGCAGACAGAGACATCGCGTTCCACAGCGAAGACCTCAACGCCTCCGGGTACGGCAAGGTGGTGAAGGCCTCGAGACGATGCGACCAGGTGTTGTCGGGGTTCAGGGTGAACCTCGCCGACACCACATCCAGGCCGTCCACGGACGTTCCACTCATCAGACCGAGGGCATGCCAACCATCGAGAGGGCACCTCCTGTTATCTTCGCCGTGCATTGGGACGGAAATTACTGCGAGAGCAGGCTCTCCAGACCAGGCTGACATTTGGACTTATTCACTCCTCTCAAGAGAAGCAGGCAATGAACCTCAACCTCACAGAAGAACAACTGGCGGTGCGCGATGCCGCCAGAGATTTCGCTCAAAACGTCCTGAAACCAGGCGTCATTGAACGCGACCGCGACCAGCGCTTTCCAGCCGACGAAATTCGCCAGCTCGGTGAACTCGGATTCATGGGCATGATGGTGGACCCTCAATACGGCGGGTCAGGCATGGACACCGTGAGCTACGTGCTCGCCATGGAAGAAATCAGCAAAGTCGACGCCTCGGCAAGCGTGTGCATGAGCGTCAACAACTCCCTCGTGTGCTACGGACTTCAGGAGTTCGGTACAGAGGAGCAAAAACAAAAATTTCTCGTTCCTCTGGCGTCAGGCCAAAAAATCGGAGCCTTCTGTCTCTCCGAGCCTGAAGCCGGATCCGACGCCACCTCGCAGCGGACCACTGCAGTGGACATGGGCGACCACTACCTCTTGAACGGCACCAAGAACTGGATCACCAACGGCAACAGCGCCTCGACCTACCTCGTCATCGCACAAACCGACCCAGAGAAAGGCCACCGCGGCATCAACGCGCTCATCGTCGAGCGCGACATGCCCGGTTTCCAAATCGGCGCGAAAGAGGACAAGCTCGGCATCCGTGGATCAGACACCCACACGTTGATGTTCCAAGACGTCAAAGTCCCCAAAGAGAACCGCATTGGCGAAGATGGGTTTGGCTTCAAGTTCGCCATGAAAACCCTGAGCGGTGGCCGCATCGGCATTGCCGCCCAAGCCTTGGGCATCGCCTCAGGCGCCATGGAACTCGCCATCGCCTACTCGAAGGAGCGCAAGGCGTTTGGAAAGGAAATCCACAAGCACCAAGCCATTGGTTTCAAGCTGGCCGACATGGCCACCCAAATCGAGGCGGCACGCCTCCTCACCTTGAAATCTGCAGCATTGAAGGATGCTGGGGAGAATTACGATTTGGCCTCCTCCATGGCCAAGCTGTACGCCTCAGAAGTGGCCATGAAGCAAACCGTCGAAGCCGTCCAAATCCACGGCGGATACGGCTACGTCAAGGAGTACCACGTGGAGCGCCTGATGCGCGACGCCAAGATCACCCAGATCTACGAGGGCACTTCAGAAGTGCAGAAAATCGTCATCAGCCGGGCGGTTCTCTCTGAGTAATCCCGGAGGTCACTCGACCCTTTCGTTGCGCGCGTTCCACACGGACCGCGTGCCTCCCCACCACGTCACGATTTCGTCACGTCCGTCTCCATCGACGTCCAACCGTTCCAAGCGGTCCGCCCGTGTGGCACCAGAAAGCCCCACTTCTTCTCCTTGACCCAAGGTGAATTCGCGTACCCATCCCAAGGCATCCACGAACAGCACAGAGGTGCGGTCGAGGTTGCCGCCCTCTCTGAACACGGGAGGATGTGAAGCATGCACCTTGACAGGCGTGGTGGCACGGGTGGTTCCATTGCGCTTCAACAATTCCACCTGGCCGTTGTCGCGTCCCACGTAGATGTAGTCTTTGGACCCCAAGCGAAGGTGTTGAAGGTGACGCACGGGCGATGCCACGTCGACCCCGTCTGCGGGCCGGTGTGTCCATCCCGGTGTGCGCTCCCCCTCTTTCCGGAAATTCTCCACCAAGCCGGACTTGTCCGACGCCACGAGGTACCGGTATTTCCTTGTTCCGTCGTAATCCACCAAGGTCCAAGCCGTCCACTCTCCCTTGGTGGGACGGACGGGGAACCCTGACACTTCTCGGCCTTTGACGTCCACCAGGTGGAGGCCCGACGCTTCGGCGAACATGGCTTGGTACTTGCCGTTGGCATAGACGTCCACTTCCTTCACCCCACCCCACAGCGGGGTCCCGTCGAGCGTCATGGACCACACCGCCTCTCCATTGGATTGCTCTGCCACGAGGGTTTGGCCGTCGAGCCGCACCGTCATCCTGGTGGACGTTCTGTGGTTTCGAAGGGTGCCCATGTCTGCGCCCATGCTCGGTGTGACGGTGGGTGTTCCCTGCGCGACCAAGGCGGCCGTTGGGGGGTCTGCATCCGCAGATCGACTCCACAACACGGCGCCTTCTTGGCCTTTTTTCCCCGTCCACGTTTCGCCTTGGCTCATGGCCATGCGCGGCTCAGACAATGGTGTCCAGGACCATGACGATTGGCCATTGACAATCACCTCGTCTCCTTCCCACTGTACGGTCCAACCGAGACGCGACGCGAGGTCAGCCACGTCTTCGCGCCATGCCTCGCCCCCTTCGACGTTCCACCGTCCTCCCTCGGACCACCGCGTGCCCCATGCCGACAAGGGTACGCCCGCACTGCGAAGCTGCTCTTCCGCTTCGCTCGCCAAAAGAGGGGCTTCACCGTCTCGACTGGACCACCACGCCGCAGGCGTGTTCGCGCCCGTGGGCGACAACAATGAAGGAACCACGTCTTCTTCCGAGGCCCTGCCACAGGGACTTTGGGGATCGGTCCATGTGATCCAGCCGTGCGAGCGCAAGGCCCAGCCACATCGCGTTTTCCTCAAGAGCGCTCCCTCGTCTGCTTCCTTCCAATGCGCTGCCATGGTGGCCGGCGCCTCTTCCCAAGCCTCCAAGGACGCCGGTGTTCCGCACAAATGTCCTCCCCGCCAGCGGCGCTCCGACCAGCCCTCTGGCAACGCAGGCCATGGGGATTCCGAATGCCAAACTTCCAGCCCATCCCCGTTCCTGAACGTGCGAAACCATGGGCTTGAAGGCAACTCTCCGCCACGCCACTTGGCCTTGGCGTCCGCAGGCGACTGCATCTCCCAGGTGGTCCACACATCCGAGGCCCAAAGCATGGGATTGGCCGCCTCCGGGGAGGCCACGGGAAGCGTCACATGGACGTACGCAGCCGCCATGGCAACCGCCACAGCCATCACAGGAAAGGCCCAAGAACGCATGGGGTGAAGTTCGCAGGTTCTCTCACGAAATCCGCACCCAATTGCTGCGGGCTTTCAACGCAGTTTCCAACGCTTCACGCAGGGCCGTGTGCTCCGGACGCCCCAAATCGGGATCCTCCTCCAGCACCGATTGGGCGAGGTACCGCGCGCTGGACAACAACGGCCTGTCGCGCACCAAATCCGCCACCTTCAAATCCGGCACCCCGCTTTGTTGCGTGCCCATCACGTCTCCGGGGCCACGCAATTCCATGTCCACCTCTGCAATTTCAAACCCGTCGTTGGTGCGGCACATGGTCTCGAGTCTGCGCCGGGCGTCTTGTCCCAAGTCCGAGGAGGACATCAAAATGCAGTAACTCTGGCTCGCCCCACGCCCCACGCGTCCACGAAGCTGGTGCAATTGGGACAGTCCAAACCGCTCGGCGCTCTCAATGACCATGACGCTGGCGTTGGGGACATTGACCCCCACCTCAATGACGGTGGTGGCCACCAAAATTTGGGCTTGTCCCTTCGCGAATCGGTCCATTTCCCACGCCTTGTCCTCTGGCTTCATTCGGCCATGGACGATGGCCACTTGGTACTGGGGTGGCGGAAAGCGGCGGACGATGCTTTCGTACCCGTCCATCAAGTCTTTATGGTCGAGCGTGGCGCTCTCTTCAATGAGCGGATACACGAGGTAAATCTGACGGCCCTCCGCGATTTGGTCTTCCAAAAACTGAAACACCCCCAACCGAGCCGCGTCGGTGCGATGGACGGTTTGGATCGGCTTGCGGCCGGGGGGCAACTCGTCCAAAATGCTCGCATCCAAGTCTCCGTAGGCCGTCATGGCCAGCGTCCTTGGAATGGGGGTGGCGGTCATCACCAGAATGTGGGGAGCCACCTTCGCCTTCTTCCACAGCTTGGCCCGTTGGGCAACCCCAAAACGGTGCTGCTCATCGATGACGGCCAACCCGAGTTTGGCGAACACCACCGTCGGTTCGATCAAGGCATGGGTTCCCACGAGGATGTCAATCTCTCCCGCTTTGAGGTCTTCCAAAATGGTTTTCCGGGCGGCGCCCTTGACGGAACCGGTCAGGAGTTCGACGCGGACCGGCATCGGCCCCAGCATCTCGCGCAAGCCCTCCAAATGTTGTTGGGCAAGGATTTCCGTGGGCGCCATGATGGCCGCTTGGTGCCCGTTGTCTTTGGCGAGCAGCGCCGTGAGCAACGCCACCACCGTTTTGCCACTGCCCACATCGCCTTGCAGCAACCGGTTCATGTGCCACCCAGTGTTGAGGTCGCCGCGAATCTCGCGGAGGACGCGCTTTTGGGCCTCGGTCAACTCAAAGGGGAGCCGGTCGTGGTAAAACGTGTTGAACGCGTCGCCAACCTCCGAAAACCGCACTCCAGGCATGTCCTCTGTCACGGTCTTCTTGTGCTGAAGCAGGGTCAACTGCAACAGAAAGAGTTCTTCGAAGCGCAGGCGCATTTGAGCGCGCTCAGCCTCTTGGGGGGTGGTGGGGGCATGCACGGTGCGCAGCGCCTCTGCGCGGCCCATCAATTTCATTTCCCGCAAGACCCGGTCTGGAAGCGTTTCCGTCATGGCAGGCTGCACCGCAGCGGCCACATTGCGGATCAACTTGGCCAAGCCTTGACTGTGCAGCCCCTGACGCCCAAGCTTTTCCGTGCTTGAGTAGACAGGATGCAGCCCATCCCCTTTTCGCGTCTCAAAGTGCGACAACAGCTCCACCTCCGGGTGGGCGATGTTCCACTTGCCCTTGTACAGGTTGGGCTTGCCGTAAATGACGACCTGCTTCTGAACCGGCAAATTCCTCAAGATCCATTGGGCGCCCCGGAACCACTGGAGTTCCATCGTGCCTTCGCCGTCGTCAAACACCGCGATCAGTCGGCTCCCTCGCGCGCCACGCACTTCCTTGGCCTGGGTGATGACACCCTGCATTTGGACGGCAGTGTGCTCGCCCTGAATGTCCACAATGCGGTGAAACTGACTGCGGTCTTCGTACCGAAACGGCAGGTGCAGGAGCAAGTCCATGCACGTCCGAATGCCCAGCTCAGAAACAAGGGCGTCGGACCGTTTGGGCCCGACGCCTTTGA
>WTJL01000058.1:0-5836 GCA_011524845.1 Flavobacteriales bacterium
GCACAGCCGCCTGAAGACTGCGCGTCTACCAATTTCGCCACCCGGGTAAGTGGGCCGCAAAGGTAGAGAAACTCTTGGCAAATCTCATCCCTCTGTGGCCAGGTGAAAGGTGCGTTGAACGCAGGCCTTGGTCAGTCGGTCAGACCGTCACAAGGTGCTGGGGCACACATACTCCGTGCACGGTGCATCTGTCGCCCGAATCGCGTTGAATCCTCCCAACACGTCAATGGCGTTGTGGTAGCCACGCGCCTTCAGCATCGAGTGGGCAATCAGACTGCGGTATCCGCCTGCACAGTGCAAGTAGAAGGGCTCGTCCTTGGGAATGAGGTGCATGTTGTTGGCGAGGTATTCCAGGGAGGCGTGAATGGCGTTTTCCACGTGCTCCGATTGGTACTCACCGTCCTTTCGAACGTCCACCACCTTGGCTTCGGGTGTGGCATTCAGAACGCTCGCAAAGGCCTCTGCGTCGACGGTCTGGATGTCGTCGGTGTCTTTGCCAGCTTTCACCCATGCGTCAAGACCGCCTTCGAGGTACCCGAGGACGTTGTCAAAGCCCACGCGCGAGAGGCGGGTGATGGCTTCTTCGATTTGGTCGTCGTTCGCCACCAGCAAAATGGGTTGCTTCACGTCGACAATCATCGCCCCCACCCACGGTGCAAATCCACCGGCAAGGCCGATGAAGGTGGAGCGAGGGATGTGACATTCCACAAATTCTGCCGTGGATCGAATGTCGAGCATGACGGCTTCCGTTTCATTGGCTGCTGCCTCAAAGGCCTCGGGAGACAACGCTTGGGTGCCTCGTTCCATCACGCGGTCGATGCTGTCGTACCCGCGCTTGTTCAAGGCCACGTTCATGGGGAAATAGCCAGGAGGGGGGAGCAATCCGTCGGTCACTTCTTTGACGAATTCTTCCTTCGTCATGTCCGCGCGAAGGGCGTAGTTGTTCGCCTTTTGGTCGCCCAACGTGCCCACCGTTTCCTTGCTCATGTTTTTGCCACACGCCGATCCTGCGCCGTGTCCGGGATAGACAATGGTGTCGTCGGGCAGCGTCATCAACTTGTTGCGCAGGCTGTCGTACAAGTGGCCCGCGAGGTCTTCGATGGTGAGCTCGCTTTTTTGGGCCAAATCGGGCCGCCCCACGTCGCCCAAAAACAAGGTGTCTCCGGTGAACATGGCGTGGGGGTGGCCGTCTTCGTTGCGCAGGAGGTAGGTCGTGCTTTCCATGGTGTGGCCAGGGGTGTGCAACACCTCAATCTCGACATCTCCAAGCGTCAAGCGCTCGCCATCCGTGGCCATGTGCGTGTCGAAATCGGGCGCGGCATTGGGCCCAAAGACAATGGGCGCTCCAGTCTTTTCAGAGAGGGTCAGGTGGCCCGACACAAAGTCTGCGTGGAAGTGCGTCTCCAGCACGTACTTGATGGTGGCGCCTCGTTCGTTGGCCAAATCGATGTACGGTTGCACTTCGCGCAACGGATCGACAATGGCCGCTTCTCCGTTGCTTTCAATGTAGTACGCGCCTTGGGCAAGGCATCCGGTGTAAATCTGTTTGACTTCCATGGGTGGGATGTGTCGTTCGTGTCGTTGAGGTCAAAAATACCGCCGCGCAAAGGTGGTGAAAGATGACTTGGGTCACACAGCCACGTGCGCCAAGTCACACCACCGTCATCGGTGCTGTTGGGCCATGTCTTGCAAGTTCTGCGGCACTGAACCTGGCGTTTGGAATTCTTTCAGCGCATGGTCCACGCTGAGCTGGAAACACACGTCGCCGCTGTCGAGCAATCCGTCAGAGGCCAATGCATCTCTGACAGGTCCGATGGCCCCAGCAAGGCAAAGTTGGAGTCCGTGTGATTGCCATTCGTCCACCAAAACGCGCAACGTCGCTCGGGCCGAAACGTCCACGTAGGAGATGGTGTCTGCTTGAAGCACCAGCAATTTCAGCGCGTCGCCTTTCTTGGCCACCAGGCGTGTCATGGTGCTTCTGAAATGGGCTTGGTTCGCGAAGTTGAGGGCCCCGTCGTAGCGAACGACGAGGACGTCGTCAAGGACATCAGCCTCTGGGAAGCGGTCCACGTTTCGGAACACACCTTCCACATTGCCCAGCACCGCAACATGGGGGTGCATCATGCGTTGGACCGCCATGGCCAATCCGAGCAGCATGCCCACCCCAATTCCAAGAGGCAGGCTCACAAACCACGTGGTCAACATGGTCACGGCCCAAATGGCGAATTCCAGCTTGTCCTGACGCCACAACAGGGCAGGGAAGCGAGCGTCCACCAAGCCCGATACGGCCACCATGACCACTGCAGCGAGGACGGCGTTGGGCAAATGGTAAAAAAGGGGAGTCAAGGCCACCAAAGTCAAGGCCACCACGGCCGCCGCGATCCAGGCCGTCACAGGCGTTTGTCCGCCCGATTGTTCGGTGACAGCGGTTCTCGAGAATCCTCCGGTGGTAGGGTAGCTCTGGAACAACGCGCCGAGCAGGTTGGACACGCCAAGGGCACGCAACTCTTGGTTGGGGTCCACGCGGTACCCGTGTCGTTCTTCAACCGCTTTTGCCACACTGATGGCTTCCATGAAGGCGACGAGGGACAGGGTCAACGCAATGGGAAGCAAGGTGGCCACCTCGGACCACGTCCATGCCGGCAGGTTGAAGTGTGGTAGGCCCTCCGGGATGTTCCCCACCACACGGATCCCAGTGGACTCCAAGTTCCATCCCCACGAGGCGAGGATGCTGAGGCCAACCACGCACAGAGATGCGGGAATGCGGGGAGCCCATCGTTTCAAAGCAAACAACACCGCCACTGCAACCAGCCCCAAGGCTGTGGTGGGAAGGTGAATCGAAGAGGCCGTCTCCGCCATGCTGGAAAGCAACGTGTGAAGCTGGTTGCTCCGCACACTGTCCACCCCTGTCAAATGAGACCATTGGTTCAGTCCAATGACGACGGCAGCTGCGCTGGTGAACCCGCTGATGACCGGTCGGGACAAGAAATGAACGAGAAACCCAAGCCGCAGCAGCCCCATCCCGAGTTGCATGGCGCCCATCATGGCTGCCAGCAACAAGGCCAACGCCACGTAGTTGTCCGACCCCACAGCGGCCATGCCTGTCAGCCCTGCCGCCACGAGAAGGCTGTCCATGGCGACAGGACCCACCGCCAGGTGACGCGACGTCCCAAGAAACCCGTAGACCACTTGAGGGACAAGCGCAGCGTAGAGGCCATACACCACTGGGAGTCCGGCAATCAAAGCGTACGCCATGCCTTGCGGGATGAGCATGATGCCCACCGTCAGTCCTGCAGCCCAATCGCCACGCCATTGGTCGCGCGAATAGGTGGGGAGCCACTGAAGGGCAGGAAGGAGGGAGTGAAGGCGCACGGAGATGGACTGGTGTGCCCCAAAGGTACGCGGGGTGCAAAGGCATGCGTGTGACCGGGGTTGCCCAGTCCTCAGTACTGCTTCATTTCCACCGCATTCCGGTGCAGGGTGAGCAGGCCTTCGCGCTCGAGGTTTTTCAACAGCCGAGACACCACGACCCTCGAGGTGTGCAGGTCGTTGGCGATTTCTTGGTGGGTGGTGTGAAGCGTCAAATCGCCTTGGACCTTCACCTTGTCGGAGAGGTACCGGCGAAGGCGTGTGGGAAGGTCCATGAAGGCCAGCGCGTCAATGGCTTCAAGCATTTCTTCCAGCCTCGACTGGTAGCTTGCAAGGACAAACGCCGACCACGATCGGTACGTTTTCATCCATTCTTGCCCCACGCCAACAGGCACCATGATCAACGACGTGTCGCGTTCCGTCACAGCGCGGATGCTGCTTTTGGAGGCCCCCATGTACGTCCCCATGGACAGCGCGCAGCTGTCTCCCGACTCCAGGAAATACAACAGGATTTCATCTCCGTTTTTGTCGAGTCTCATGATTTTGATGGCCCCTTCGAGGAGCAAGGGGATGGCGTCCATGTCTTGTCCAACATCCATGAGCATGGTGCCCTCAGGAACCTTCATGTGGTGGCCATGTTCTGTGATTTCGGCGAGCAAGGCGTCGTCGAAGATTCCGGAGAAACGGGTCACGGCATCTTGATGCCAGGAGGTGGAAGAAGGCGATGTCATGTCCGGTATTTTGCACGAATAAGATGGGACGAATTCTTTGTGGAACCAACCCCGAGGTCAGAAAGTTTCGACATCAAAAAAGCGAGTGCTCGCAAGCGACTCGCTTTTCGTGCCCAGGGTGGGACTCGAACCCACACGCCCTAAACGGACACATGGCCCTCAACCATGCCTGTCTACCAATTTCAGCACCTGGGCGGTGCAAGGCTTGATGCGCCTTTGTGACCCGGCTGGGACTCGAACCCAGGACCCTCTCATTAAAAGTGAGATGCTCTAACCAGCTGAGCTACCAGGTCGTTCTCCTTCGTTAAGGGGGGGCAAAGATAGACAGATTTTTTCTCAGACAAACTTTTGTCGCAGAGAAGTGCAACCCTTCATTGTGTGGCAGCGCTTAACTTGCAATCGGTTTGTCGCAAGACGAGCCACAACCTCAAGAAGAACAAGGATGAAAAATGCTTGGATGAAAGGGGCGTTGGCCCTCGGAGCACTCGCCTGCAGCGCAGGGGCCAGTTGGTCTCAAAGCGCCAGCGAGCTGCCAGGAATGGACGCCGTCATGGCGGTGCGTCAATTGTCCCACAGCGACGTCAACGCCAACTGGCTTCAGTACGCGGCGGACGCCACACTCGCGAGCCAAGGTTGGACTGAGTCCAACACCCTCAAGGAAGGACTTCTTCTGAATGAAACGGTGGTGCTGCCAGGGGTCGATGTCGCCTCTGAAATTTTGGCCTTGGGTCTTCAGCCACAGCCACAGCCCGTGGCCTACAAAACGGCCCACGCCACGTACGTCATTTTGGCCGCTCAAGGCATAATGGACAAGTGGACCGGTCGCTACATCGTCAACGCCCAAGCCCGATTGAAATGAGCACCCGACCTTTGAATCTCACCTTGCGCATGGGCATGCTCCTTTGGGGAATGGCGGCCTTCACGGTTGTGACGCAAGCCCAAATTTCCATCTCGAGCACCGACCTCATCGAAGGCTGCGACGACGCCCTTGTCGATTCTGGAAGCAGCACAGGCCCCTACGGCGCCAACGAAAGCGAATTTGTGACCATTTGTCCCACGGCCCCAGACACCACCATTTGGATTGAGTGGAGTGTGTTTGACTTGGACGCGGCGTCGACCATCACCATCCACGACGGAGACAACACCTTCGCGCCGATTCTCGCGCAGGGCAGCGGCGACCAGTTGCAAGGCATGGTCCAAATCGCGTCCGAAGCCAACCCGACAGGGTGCTTGACCGTGGTGTTCACCAGCGGGGAGTCCAGCTCTGGAAACTTCGCGGCGGGCATCAACTGTGGCCAGCCCTGTGCGGTTCCGGTTCCGGTGGTGAATTCTGAGATTCCAGCGCCGTACCGTGTTTGTCCTGGAGAGGAAGTGCCTTTTGACGGTGCGGACTCGTACGCCACGGGCGATGCGGAGATCACCACGTGGTATTGGGATTGGAACGGCGACGGAGCCGTGGACGATTCCACCGACAACGGGTACGCCGTTCACGTCTACGACGAGCCAGGCATTCACCGCATGCAGATGAGCCTCATCGACGCCATCGGGTGCGAAAGCGTGCAATTGACCAATTACTTGGTCTATGTCAGCAACGATCCGTTGTGGACCATGGACCCATTGAGCCTCACCGCGTGCACTGGAGAGCAGGTCGACCTGTCGGTGTCCATCGAAGGGCAGCCGTTCACGTTGGAACCGTCTGTC
Source organism: Flavobacteriales bacterium (assembly GCA_011524845.1). Taxonomy (GTDB): domain Bacteria; phylum Bacteroidota; class Bacteroidia; order Flavobacteriales_D; family Sanyastnellaceae; genus UBA11663. Next base: position 5,802 of record WTJL01000058.1, read on the forward strand.
GACTTCGGAGGAGGGTTGTTCATCCCGGACGAGCC
>WTJL01000058.1:5936-13543 GCA_011524845.1 Flavobacteriales bacterium
TACGAAAGTGTCCAGACGTGGGGCAACCTCGATGGCTGTCCGTTGAATGGAGTTTGGCAGATGGAAATCTGCGACCTGTGGGGATCGGACAACGGCTTTGTGTTTGACTGGGCCATCCAGTTTGCAGACAGCTTGTACCCTGCGGAACTCAGTTTCACCCCGACGTTTGGCTTGGAGTGCGACAGCACGTTTTGGACCACCCCCCAACAAGCCCAAAACAACCTGCTCTCAGGACAATGGAACTGTGCAGAAGTGGGGGTCACGGTGGAAACGCCTGGAACGCAAGTCTACACCGCCCATGCCGTCAACAACTTTGGGTGCGAATACACCCAAGACGTCGAGGTGGAGTACGTGGCCTTCAGCCCCTTCATTGAAAGCTCTGCCGACATCTTTTGTGGTGGGGAAGCCGTGGAACTCGAAGTCATCGTCAGCAACGGTGGCAGCGGCGATTTGTCGGTGAGTTGGAACGACAGCCCCTTCCTCAGCGACACCACAGGAGCGGTGGTCTACGTGTCCGGGATGAATCAGCCCGAGATTTTTCAAGCCACGATTGGTCAAACGTTCGACGATTATCCCGGCTTGTTGTGCAGTGCAACGGCAGACGTGTTAATCGGAACGTGTGAAATCACCATTCCCAACGTGGTCAGCCCGTACTCGACGAGCGGAGACAACGACGATTTCCGGATTCCGGGCATTCAATCCTACGAAGACGTGGAACTCACGGTGCTGAACCGTTGGGGCAACGTCGTGTTCGAAAGCGACGATTTTGGGGTGCAACCGTTCTGGGATTGCGCCGCAGATGGCGCCACGTCAGGCGTGTACTTCTACGTGTTGAAAGTGCCCGTGGAAGAAGGACCCTTGGTGGTGACCGACATCAATGGGGTGCGTCAGGAATACGACGGGGAAGGACCGTTCGTGTTTGAGGGCACCTTCCACATTGTGGACTGACGGTCGTGGCCGGCGACGTGCATCCATTGGACCTCCTGACGGAGTGGACGGAGGCGTTGCTGGCGGAGCGCGACCATGACAGAAAGCACCTTGCCGAGTTGCTTGCGGGATCGTCGTTGAAGGTTCGGCGTTCTGAAGGGTTGACGTGGTCTCCGGTGGAGGTCACGGCGGCGTCCTACGCCTTTGGCGGAGCCAAGTGGACCTTGAAGTGCAAAGAAGGTGGAGGGTTGCCTGGAATTTTTCGGGTGGGAAGCGCGGTTTTGCTCACCCCCGTGGGCGACCACAAAGTGGTCGAAGAATGGGGCACTTGGCCTGCGAGGGTCATGAAGATGCGCGGCATGGACATGGACGTCGTGCTCGAAGGAGATGGCCCCGAGGGCGTCGCCATTCAACACATGTCCTGGACAGTGGATGCGCGCGCCGATGAAAGAAGCTACCAGGCCATGGCCCATGCGTTGAGCCATTGGGTGAACGTCGACGGGGACGAGGCCAAAGCCTTCCGAGACGCTGCCTTGGGCACGGGCGATTGGCCAACATCCGCGCCCGAGGACGAGGTAAACGAAAGCCTCGCGGGATTGAACGCCAAGCAACAAGAGGCGGTGGCTGCGATGTGGTCGCGTGCTCCCTTGTCGCTGTTGCATGGACCTCCAGGAACCGGGAAAACGAGAACTTTGGTGGCGGCCGTGCGTGGTCTCGTGGCCTCTGGCGAGAAGGTGCTGGCGTCTGCACCCTCCAACATGGCGGTGGACGTGTTGGTGGAACGCTTGCACGAGGAGGGAATGAAGGTGGTGCGTGTCGGACATCCCATCCGGGTGAGTCCACAGGTGTTGGACCAAACCCTCGACGCCCAAGTGCAAGCCCAAACGGAATACAGCAGGGTGGTCAAAACGAGGCAAGAAGCCGAGCAGCGACAACGCGAAGCGGACCGCTACGTGCGGTCTTTTGGTCCCGAGCAACGGGAAGCGAGGCGCGCCGCCCGAGCCGAGGCCCGCGCCCTCCGGAAAGAGGCGGAAGAACTCGAAGCGTACTTGTCTGAAAAGGTCATTCGCGAGGCAGATGTGGTGTGTGCCACCTTGGTGGGCTGCGACGACCGCCGACTTCGCGGGGTGAAGTTTGACGTGGCGATGGTGGACGAGGCGGCCCAAGCTTTGCCTCCCGCGACCCTCATCCCCATGAGACGGGCCTCGCGTTTGGTGTTGTGCGGAGATCCCTGTCAATTGCCTCCCATTGTCAAGAGCCGTCAGGGTCGGGTGTTGGAGCGCACGATGCTGGAACGCTTGATCGAAGCCCACCCCAGTTCCACGGTGATGTTGGAGGTCCAACACCGGATGCACGAGGCCATCATGTCCGCGGGAAATGCCCATTTCTACGACGGCCGTTTGACAGCCCATGAAACCGTGGCGCAGGCCACCTTGGATGGGTTGCGTCCATGGCTGTGGGTGGACACGGCGGGATGCGGTTTTGAGGAACGCCGCTCGGAAGAAGGAGGAAGCGTGTCCAACAAGGACGAAGCTGCATTTGTCTTGGACCGGGCTGCCGAATGGCTGCACATGCACCCCGACATGTCCCTGGGCATTGTCGCGCCGTACGCCGCTCAGGTGGAACTGCTGAGGGACCTTTGGCATGAACGCGTGGTGGCTGGGGACGTGCAAGGACAGGCCAAGGTGACCATCCACACGGTGGATGGGTTCCAAGGGCAGGAACGGGACGGGATGATGGTGTCCATGACGCGCAGCAACGACCGCGGAGAGGTGGGCTTCTTGCAAGAAAGCCGCCGCATTCACGTCGCCCAAACCCGCGCCAAGCATGCGTGCATGCTCGTGGGGGACAGCGCCACACTCAGCTCAGACCCGTATTTGGGATGGCTCTTGGAGCACGCGCAAGGCATGGACGCCTACGACAGCGCGTGGAGTTGGATGTGTTGACTTAGACCGCGTCGGCTTCGAAGGGGGCGTCCTCGATGGACACGTCAGCGCCTACCGGGGCTTGACCTGCGTCTTTGGGTTGCTCTTGACCGTCGACCACCTGCCACTCATCTTGCGGGAACACCTCGATGATTTTCTGGAAAGCAATGGAGGGAATGACGTAGCCTACCCCCAGTTGGTTCATGTGTTGCGAGACCTTGTCGTAGGCGTCGCGCACATCTGTGGCGCTCAGCAAAATGTGCTGGTTGCTTTCCTTTTCGGTGCCTTTGTCTGCGTCGAAGGTGGTCATGGCGACTTTGACGCGAAACCACTTGTCGCACTCCGGGTAGCGAATGACCTCGATGAGGTTGGTTTTGGTCAGTTGGGTGATCTCAAAAGGACGGATGCCTTCGTACTCACAAATCTGTGTCATCCGAGTTTCCGCCTCGGTGTAGGTGTAGGCGTCGAGCACAAACTGTTCCACCTTCTTGACTTCCGCGCCCTCGCTGTCCAAGGAGCGTGAGCTGACCTTGCAATTGAACCAATGTTTGACCATGACGCGAAGCTACGTGGGCGGCGAAACGCTGTTCACCATGGCGATGTGAAAATTGCTCACAGGTCATGCACATTTGGCGCTTGCGGACGATGTAGTTTGGTCGTCATGCAACTTCCGGAGGACACGTACATGCACAAGGGACAGCGGCGCAAGCTGCTCGAGGAACTTCGGACGATGGGCATCCGCGACGAAGCGGTGCTCGACGCCATGGATCGCGTCCCAAGACATTACTTCTTGGACAGCGCGTTTTCTCAGTTCGCCTACAGCAACAAGGCGTTTCCCATTGCCGCAGGCCAAACCATCAGCCAGCCCCACACCGTCGCCAAGCAGAGCGAGTTGCTCGGGGCCGCTCCCGGAGCCAATGTGCTGGAGATTGGCACGGGCAGCGGGTACCAGTGCGCGGTGCTGTGCGCGCTGGGATTGAAGGTGCACAGCATCGAACGCCAAAAGGCGCTGTTCGACACAGCGGGTCCGTTGTTGAAAGCCATGGGGTGGAAGCCCTCGCTGTACTACGGCGACGGCTACAAAGGCAAGCCGGTCTTTGCGCCGTTCGACGGCATCATCATCACGTGCGGTGCCCCTGACGTGCCTCAGGCGCTCTTGGGCCAGCTCAAAGTGGGGGGACGCATGGTCATTCCTGTGGGAGACGGCGACACCCAGCGCATGTGGACCATCGATCGAATCAGCGAGCGCGAGTTCACCAAGAAAGACCACGGCTACGCTGCCTTCGTGCCCATGCTCGAGGCCCGGGCCCGAGACTGATCAAAGGCATGCCTGACCTCAGAAGAGGTCGTCCACCGAACCGAGCCCTTCGCGAAGGACTTCGGGCTCCGATCCCGTGCAATCCAAGACGGTCGACGCTTCCAAGTGTCCCATGCCTCCATCCACGACCAAGTCGACGAGGTGGCCGTTTCGCTCCAAGATCAACTCGGGGTCGGTGGTGTACTCACGCATGGCGTCGTCGTCGTGCACACTGCTCACGACCAAGGGGCTTCCCAATTCGCGCAACACATGCTGGGCGACGGGATGGTCAGGCACGCGGATGCCAATGGTTTTTTTCTTGCCCTTGTACAGTTTGGGCACCTCGCTGCTGGCGGGCAACACAAAGGTGTAGGGCCCAGGCAGCGCCCGCTTCATCATCTTGAAGAGCGGGTTGCTGATGTGCGTCGCGTACCGACTCAGGTCGCTCAAATCGGCGCAGAGCAGGGAGAAATGTGCCTTTTCAGGTTTGACGCCTTTGGCGCGTGCGAGCCGGTCAAACCCCTTGGGACTGCCCAACTTGGCGGCAAAGCTGTACACCGTGTCCGTGGGGCAGACAATCAGCCCATTGTTGTCCAACGCCCGGACCACTTCCTGGACCTTTCGTGGGTCCGGGTTGTCGTCGTGGAGTTTGACCAAATGGGCCATGGGGATGCCTCGCGGCGGTTGCGTGAATCAGCCGTTGGACTTGGCGTGGTCCGCGAGGAACTTGGCCAAGCCGATGTCCGTCAAAGGGTGCTTCATCAACCCCTCAATGGCGCTCAAAGGACCGGTCATGACATCGGCGCCAAGCTTGGCGCACTCGATGACGTGCATGGGGCCGCGCACGCTTGCTGCGAGGATCTCGGTCCCAAAGTCGTAGTTGTCGAAGATGTTGCGGATGTCCTCGATGAGGTCCATGCCGTCGGAACTGATGTCGTCCAGTCGGCCGATGAAGGGGCTGACGTAGGACGCCCCAGCTTTGGCTGCAATCAACGCTTGGCCGGGAGAGAAGATCAGGGTGCAGTTGGTGCGGATGCCGTTTTCAGTGAAGTGGCTGATGGCCTTGATGCCTTCGGGAATCATGGGCACCTTGACCACGATGTTTTCGTGAAGGGCAGCGAGGGCCTCGCCTTCACGCACCATGCCTTCGAAGTCGGTGGAAATCACCTCCGCACTCACGTCGCCGTCCACGATCTCGCAGATGGCCTTGTAATGCGCTTTCACCGCGTCGTCGCCAGCGATGCCTTCTTTCGCCATGAGCGAAGGGTTGGTGGTCACGCCGTCCAAAATGCCCAAGGCTTGAGCTTCACGGATTTGGTCGAGGTTGGCAGTGTCGATGAAAAACTTCATGGAGGGGAGGTTTGAGAATTGTGCCGCAAAAGTAGGCAGGCCCATGTGGAATTGGAGAGGAGGGGTGGGGAGAGTTGTCCCCGCGCTGTCCACAGCGTACCTTGAGTGCATGACGCCAGAGGAAAAGGCCCAAATCCAAGCCCGCGCCGAACGCAAGCGCGAGGACCTCGTGGAACGCATCGCGGAGTACCGAGAGCTGACCAAGCCCATCCCTCCCAACGACGCCATCGGTCGGGTCAGTCGGATGGACGCCATCAACAACCGAAGCGTGAACGAGGCGGCCTTGCGACAGCTTGAGAAGGAGCTCGACCAACTGGACAAAGCCATGACGCGGATGCGGGATGAGAAGTACGGCAAATGCATGGCGTGCGGAGACGACATTCCACCTGGTCGATTGATGCTCATGCCCGGCGCGACGAGGTGCGTGCGGTGCGCCTGAGCCGGTGTACCTTCGCGTCGTCATGATGCACGTCTCCCGTTTCACAACAAGGTCTCGCCGCTTCGCATGCGTTGCGATGGTGGTCACCTTGGGAATCTGGACCGCATGCACGCCAGAGAAGTGGGACCTTGGATCGCCCGAGCTCATCCACATCAGCGAATACAACCTGACGACGACCCCTGAACAAGGAACCGCAGAGCACAGGGTGGAGGAAGTGTGGGTGTACAGCACCACGGACGTGCTGGGGGTGTACCCCTTGCCGGCCACGGTGGCGTTGCCCTCTGGCAATCCCGAGGCATTGACGTTGGTGCCTGGCATCCGGGCCAATGGCGTGTCCGCCACACGTCGCACGTACCCGTTTTACGAAGTGACGCGCATCGAGACCGACGGCGACTCTTCTACGGAATTGGACGTTGCATTCGGCGGGGGATACGTCAACACCGACGCGTTGAGCACCAAGGTGATTTTGGCGGAAGACTTTGAGTCCGCCAACCGCTTTTTGGAAAGCGCCAACAGCAACGTGGAAGTCGTGCGCATCACGGAGCCCAGCGAGGTGTTTGAAGGCGGCGCCAGCGGGTACATCCGCATGGACAGCACGCACACCCAGCTGAACGCCATCACCCACGAGCAATTCTACGATTTGCCTCGAGACCGCCCGGTCTACCTCGAATTCCACTACAAGTGCGACATCTCCTTTTTCGTGGGCTTGGAGGTGTTTGGGGGAAGTCAAGCAGGACGGTTGCCCATCTTGGGGTTGAACCCCACCTGCGAAGAGGACGGAACCTGCGCGTGGAACAAGATCTACCTGGACTTGTACCCCGCTTTGTCCTCCATGCCGGATGCCGGTTCGTTTGAAATCGGCTTGAACTCCACGATTCCTGCCGACGGCACCGAGGGCAACATTTGGTTGGACAACTTCAAATTCGTGCACTTTGACGATTGAGGTGAAGGCCCCCAAAGCCCGCGACCGCCAGCCATGGGACGGTTGGTGGATGCGGTACCTGTGGACCGATGGCGTGGCGGCTGCCGCGGCTTGGGTGACCCTCTTTGTCTTCCGAAAGACGGTGGTTGAACCCCGGAGATTTGGCATCGAGATCGACGTCCGTCCGGACCAAAACCTGTGGATTGCCCTTCTTGTCGTGCCACTGTTTTGGTGGGCGGTGCACGCCCTCATGGGCATGTACGCCGACGTGCGTCGGCGCCACCGTGGGCTGGAAGTCCGCCAGGTGGTGCGTGCGAGCGCCATGGGCGGGGTGGTCTTGTTTTTTGCCCTGTTGTTGGACGATGTCACCCAAACCCACGTCGACCACTACCAAACCCTGGGGGTGTGGTTGGGCACACATGCAAGCCTTGTGCTGATGGGTCGGTGGATGTGGACGTCGAAGGTGGTGGAACGCGTTCAGTCCGGCCAATGGGCCTTTGCCACGATTTTGGTGGGCACCAGGGAAGACAACGACCAATTCGTGCGAGACTTGAACGACACCCCTGGCAAGCAAGGGTGGAACGTGCTCGCGAGCATGACCGAGGCCGAGTTGGAAGCGGACCTCGGCACGCTGGGACGGTGGTTGGACGACCATGAGCTGGACCGCGCCGTCATCACGACACCCATGTCCACCCGTGAAGCGATGCTCGGCTGGGTGGCGGTGCTCGAAGGAAAGGGGGTGGAGCT
>WTJL01000058.1:13643-22993 GCA_011524845.1 Flavobacteriales bacterium
CCCGTGAAGCGATGCTCGGCTGGGTGGCGGTGCTCGAAGGAAAGGGGGTGGAGCTGTTGGTGGTGCCCGGAGCACTGGATTACATGGCAGGCACGGTGCGTTCCTCCAACCTCTTTGGGGTGCCCCTTGTCAACCTCAGCCGCACAGGCCTCGGCCAGGGGATGAAGGCCTTGAAGCGGTTTGTCGACGTGCTGGGCAGTGCATTGGCTCTGGTGCTTCTTTCGCCCATCCTTGCGTGGGTGGCCTTGGCGGTCAAGCGGGGGTCTGACGGTCCCATCTTCTACCGCCAAGAGCGCCTTGGACTTCACGGCAAGCCCTTTCACATCATCAAGTTCCGCACGATGGTGGTGGACGCCGAGGGCGCCAAACCCCAGTTGAGTTCCGACGAAGACCCACGCATCACACCCATTGGAAAGCGGTTGCGTCAAACCCGCCTCGACGAGCTTCCGCAGTTTTGGAACGTGCTGAAAGGGGAGATGTCCTTGGTCGGTCCACGGCCGGAGCGGGCCTTCTTTGCCGACCAAATTGTCCAGCACAGTCCGCATTTTTTGCGGCTGCAACAAGTCCGTCCAGGGATCACTTCTTGGGGGCAAGTCAAGTACGGATACGCCGAGAACGTCAACGAGATGCGGCAACGGTTGAGGTACGACATCATGTACCTCGAAAACATCTCGTTGCTGTTGGACGTGAAGATCCTGTTGTACACCGTTCGCACGGTCCTCCGCAGGGAGGGAAAGTGATTTACATAATTTTTCCGAAATTTGGGCATGATCGCCCTTGACCAAACGTGGGGCACGCTTCTGCGTGTGCGACGCGCTGTGGTGTGCTTGTTGCTCGCCATGGGGGCGTGCAGCCTGCATGTTGCAGGTCAAGGGGAGCCCATCCTCACCCAAAGCAAAGAGGGGACGTTGGTGGTCAACTACTACAGCTCGGCTCCCGATCCAGAATTGGAGCAGCTTCGTGGACTTGCAGTGGATGCCTTGGGGGTGTACCTCCGAGGCCAAATCAAGGTGGAAGGCGCCGACATCGGCTGGTCGTCCACGGTTCGTGGGGTGCGCCGAGACATGGAACGGGTCGTGAAAGACCTCATGCGCATCCGCGCCTTTGCTGGACAGCAGACGTTTGCCGGTTTCTCGGAGGAGGTGCAGGCGTTGTTGTTGGATTTTGAGGAATTGGACATGCGCGACGTGGAGCGGATGCGTGGCACGGGAACGAGAAGCGTGGAAGAGCGCACCTACGTGCTCATCGAGCAGCGCATCCAGGAAATCCTGCTTCAGTGTGGCGTGGAGATGGGGCGGTTCGTCAACCGTGGGTTGCTCCAAAAAATTGGCACCGTCGAACAGAGCTTGCCCCTCGAGGAATTGGAACGGTGGACCAATCCGGACGAGAACACCCCGCTCGAGCCCCTCGAGCTCAATTTCAACTTGGAGACGATGTCGCTGCTCGACGGCGAAGACACCAGCGATTGGCCCGACGGCACACCGGCCTCAAGCGGGTCGGCCACCGGAGATCCAGAGTGGAAGGCCATGCAGGACATGATGCAGCGCATCTTGACCTTGGTCGAATCACAAGATGCGCGCATCGCCGCATTGGAAGGCAGAAGCGGTTCCGTTGGTGCAGGAAGGCAGGAGGTGGCGGCACAATCGTGGAACCCCACCCGGACGTCGCCCTCCACCGACCCAGACCTTCAGGCCCTGAATTTGCCGGCTTCGTTTGACGTGCAGTTCTACGAAGGCAGCGCGCGTTTGACCCTCACTGCCCAGTTGCAGCTGAATGAAGTGCTGGAATACATGGGCATGTACCCTCAATTGCGGGTGGTGTGCACAGGGCACGCGGACGTGACCGGGGATCGGGCGGCAAATTTGGCCTTGTCTAAAAAGCGCGCCCAAACCGTCCAAAAGCACCTCCTTGAAAGCGGTGTGCTGTCCACGCGGGTGGTGCTCAACTACTTTGGAGAAGAGCGGGCCTCCAACCGAGGGGCCTTGGACCGGCGGGTCGAGGTGGCGTTCTTTGTGAACGATTGACCTCGCACCCCTCATGAAAATCATTTGCATCGGGCGGAATTACGCCGACCACGCCCGTGAATTGGGCAACCAAGTGCCAGAACAGCCCGTGGTTTTTCTCAAACCACAGAGCGCCATTCTGAGCCACAAGCATCCATTCTACATCCCGGAATGGACGCAAGAGGTGCACCACGAGGTGGAGTTGGTGGTGAAGATCGACCGGCTCGGAAAGACCATTTCTGAGCAGCATGCTCCCCGGTACTACAGCGAAGTGGGGTTGGGCATCGATTTCACCGCACGCGACATTCAGTCCGAGCTGAAAGCCAAGGGGCACCCTTGGGAGCGCGCCAAGGCCTTTGACGGCTCGGCCGTGGTGGGAGGCTTTCTGCCCTTGAGCGAATTGGGCGGGGAGGTGCAGGATTTGGACTTCACCTTGACCAACCGAGGTGAGGTGGTGCAACGAGGGAACACAGGCGACATGTTGTTCTCGGTCAATCGCATCATCGCCGAGGTGTCCAAGTTCATGACCCTCAAAGTGGGAGATCTGCTGTTCACCGGAACGCCTGCGGGCGTCGCCGCGGTGGCCTCCGGAGACCGGCTTGTGGGAACGCTGGCTGGACACGACCTTTTTGCGGTCAACGTCAAGTAACCAACGTCACGCTTCTCCACACATGCATTTGTCCCTCATTGGATTCATGGGCTCTGGCAAGTCCACCGTCGGCGCCTACCTCGCCCAACGTCTTGACCGTCCTTTTGTCGACACCGACAAGGAGGTGGAACGGATGCTTGGAATGAGTGCAAGAGACATCTTCGAGACGTTGGGGGAACCGGCGTTCAGAGAAGCAGAGCAGGACGCCCTCTCGGACGCGTTGCGGCCCAACGAGCCCATCGTGCTTGCGACAGGAGGGGGCACGCCTTGCGCCGAAGGCGCCATGGAATGGATGCGCCGTCGCTCCCTCGTGGTGGCGCTGCAACCGCCCATGGATGTGTTGCTGGCCCGTTTGTTGGAAGGCCAAGCAGAGCGTCCCCTCATCCACGACAAACACGGCGACGACCTCAAACGCACCGTCGAGCGCATGATGCTCACAAGGGCAGCGTGCTACGGTTCAGCAGACGTGGTGTGGAAACAGTCGTTGGACACGGAAGAAGCCCTCGACGATGCCTTGGCGGGCATCCGTTGGAGGCTCGAACCTTGAATGTTCGAAACGTCAGGGAGCGTCGGGACGCTCCACGTGGACGGTGGCGTTTTCTCCGTCGCTGAGGTCGACGGCGATGTGCTCGTTGAGCTGCGTGCTGAGGGTCAGGCCACAGAAATCTGCGCGAATGGGGAAGGAGCGGTGCTTTCGGTCCACCAAAACAGCCGTGTGAACCTCCCGCGGACGGCCCTGAAGCAGGTGTTGAACGCCGTGAATGAGCGTTCGGCCTGAATTGAGAACGTCGTCCACCAAGAACACGATGCGGTCTTCCAAGGCGTCCGGTGCCACGTCGCATTCCAACGCGTGGTCGAGCGGCGCGTCCTTGTGCATGCGCAAGCACCCTTGAATCACGTCGATGGAGGAAAGTTCCTTCAGCCGACGGGCGAGGGCCTCGCTGACGGCCAATCCCTGACCGTCGACGCCGATGAGCACGATTTGGGCTTCCTCGTAGTGCACCTCCAGCATTTCACGTGCCATGCGGTCCAGCTTGCGGACGATGGTTTCATGGGGCATCACCAAATCTCGAATCGTGCTCATGACTGCAAGGTCGGTTGAAATCCTGGGATTTTTTCAATGAGTGCCACGGCTTCCACGTGGGCCGTGTGTGGGAATTGATCGACGAGTTTGAGCGACTTCAAGGCGTAGCCTTGTTCCCGCAAGGCCACCAAGTCCCGAGCCTGTGTGGCGGGGTTGCAACTCACGTACACCAGCCGCTCGGCACCGAGCCGCATCACTTTCCGCAGGGTCTTGGGAGAAATGCCTGCCCGTGGCGGATCGAGAATCACCGTGTGAATCTTGCCTTGATACTCCGGGTGCTCCAACAAGAACTTTCCGGCGTCTGCCGCAACGAAATCCACACCCGTGAGTCCGTTGCGTTTCGCCGCGTCCTTGGCGTCTTGGATGGCGCTGGGCACGATGTCCACCCCCACCACAGGCGTCTTGGCGTGTTTCGCCACGAGTTGCCCAATGGTGCCCGTCCCACAGAACAAGTCCATGATGACGCTGTCGGGGCGCGTTTCCACCCCTTCGAGCGCCAAGGCCAGCACTTCCGCGTACAGCCGCTCGGCCGACGTGGGGTTGGTTTGGAAAAAGGACCCCATGCTGATGCCAAACGACAACCCGTGCAACACCTCCGTGACGGTGCTTTCGCCCCAAATCACGCGTGACTTGCCTTCACGTGCCTCGACCCGTTCTCCTTTGTCGTCGTTGATGGTGTGCAAAATGCCCTTCACGCGGTCCCCCCAAAGTCCTCGAATGCAGGCCACGAAGCCGTCCACGTCCAATGGGGCGTCGGAGGTGGTGACCAAATTGACCAGCAGAGCATCGTGGGCGTGGCTTTTGCGCACGACCAAGAAGCGAAAGAAGCCTTCTCGTTTGGGCGGATGCCAGGCGGGAAGCCCGGTGCTTTCGCACCACGCTCGCACGTCGTGAAGCGTGGATTCCACCACGTCGTCAAACAGTCCGCTGTCTGCGTCGAGGTTTTCGACGGCCCACCACGTGCCCCTGTGCTTGAACCCGAGCCCAAAGTCGTCCACCTTCTCGTCGGTGTCGAGGTCGTGTCGGATTTCGCTGAAGCTGTACTCCATCTTGTTGCGGTAGTGCCAGCTGAGGGGAGAAGGGACAAACCCTTGGTACAACGTGTCGATGTCTTCGACGCCACCAATCTTTCGGTACAGGTCCAGGGCGGTGCGCTCTTTCCACTCGTGCTGCACGTCCATGGGCACTGTGGCGTAGGGTGCGCCGGGGATGGGCTGATGGGGCAATTCCACCTCGAAGGGGGCTTGCTCCACCACCTTCAGCAACCGGCACTCGGCGTGACGCGATTTGCATTTGGCGACTTGCGCGTCGACCGTTTGGCCGGGAAAGGCGTTCTGGACAAACACCACAAACGGTCCTTTCTCCGTCTCCACTCGGGCGATGCCCTTGCCTCCAAAGGCCATGTCTTCGATGGTCAAGCGAAGCACTTGACCCTTGTGAAACGTGCGCTTGACGCGGCGGTGTCCTCCCATGGCCGCAAAGGTACGCGGCGAGGCCACCCCGGCGATGCGGTTCCCCGAGGGAGTTCAGTACCTTCGTTTCATGCAGACGTGGATCCGTTGGACTTGGATGGGGTTGGCGATGGGATGGGGTTTCTTGGCCCAGGCCCAAGTGCGCGAAGGGGAGTGGACCCTGGCCACGTTCAATGTGCGGTACGACAACCCCTCGGATCCCTTGAAGTGGAGCGAGCGACGCGACGAAGTGTCCCAAATCATCGGCTTCTACGACATCGTCGGCTTGCAGGAAGCCTTGCCTCACCAAGTCCAAGACGTGGCCGACCGCCTTCCTTGGATGTCGCATGTCGGTGTAGGCAGAGACGCGGACGGTGGGGGGGAAGCGTGCCCCATTTTTTACCACCACGGCAAGTGGGAACTGCTTCACCACGAGACCCTGTGGTTGGCGTCCGACTGGAAAACTCCCGGAACGGTGGGATGGTCGGCCGATTTGCCGCGCATCGTGACGGTGGCGTGGTTCCATCACGTAGAGACGGGCAAGCGGGTCCGGGTGTACAACACGCACTGGAGCCATGTGTCGTCCGAGGCCCGGGAGGCCAGCGCGCGCCTGATCGCCTCGCTCGATGCGGTGCACGGGGCCGACGCCACGGCCGTTCTCGGAGACTTCAACGAAGAGGCAGGTGCACCGGGACGAGACGTGTTGGAAGACGCCGGATTCACGGACACGTACGACAACGTTCGGGCAAGGTGCCGGAAGGCGTTCCCCTCGTACACCACCTTCCAACCCGAAGGGTCCTCGGGTGGCCCCAAGATCGACGCGATCTACGTGAAGGGCCTCCAAACCGAGTGGACCTGCGTCGATGAGGTCATCAAAAAAGAGGTCTTCATCAGCGACCACCTGCCCGTGCATGCCGTGGTTTCTTGGGCACCTGTCCGTGAATAACCCGTGCTCGGGTCGCCTCATGCCACCGAAGGGGGAGTGTAAATTGCCCTCATGATGTCCCAACCCAACCTCAAAACCATGGGCACGTGGCCCGTGTTTTTGACGGCCATTTCGACCATTTTGGGGGCCATTTTGTTCCTGCGCTTTGGCTACGCGGTGGCCCACGTGGGGCTGGTGTCCACGCTTCTCATCGTCTTCGTGGGACACCTCGTGACGGTGCCGACCGCCCTCGCAGTGGCGGAGATTGCGACCAATCAAAAAGTTGAAGGCGGAGGGGCTTACTACATGATTTCCAGGTCGTTTGGTTTGAACATAGGGGGCGCCATTGGCTTAGCTCTGTACCTGTCTCAAGCGATCAGCGTGGCGTTCTATGTCATTGCATTCACGGTGGCCTGTCGCGACCTCTTGCATTGGGCGGACGTGGCCCACGGCGTGGTGATTGAACCCATGTGGGTCAACCTCGGCGTGATGGCCCTCTTGACGGTGCTGATGATTGGCAAGGGGGCAGACCTCGGCGTCAAGGCGTTGTACCTGGTGGTCGTGTTGTTGTTCGCGGCGTTGGTGCTCTTTTTTGCCGGCAGTGGCCCTGGCAATCCTGACTTGAACCCCGTGGGCACCATTGCGGACACGTTGCTTCTGGCAGACGGGACCACCTTGCGAAGGTTCACCTTCTTCGAAGTCTTCACGTTCATCTTCCCCGCCTTCACAGGCATCGCTGCGGGCCTAGGCTTGAGTGGGGATTTGAAGGACCCTCGCGTGAGCATTCCCAAGGGCACGATTTGGGCGACGGCCGTGGGCATCGTCATTTACATCGCCGTGGCCATCAAGCTGTGGTGGTCTGCCCCGCTAGAGGCGTTGGCCACCGACGAATTGTACATGGAAAACATTGCCTTGTGGGGCCCCATCATTCCCGTGGGTCTGGCGGCAGCAGCGATGAGCTCCGCGTTGGGCTCCATCATGGTGGCGCCGCGCACGCTTCAGGCCATCGCGGCCGATGGCATTTTCCCCGAAGGCATGAGCGCGTGGCTGAAGAAGGGGCGAGGGGCGGAGCAGGAGCCTGTGCGGGCCTCTCTGGCGACTTGCGTCATTGCCTTCGCGTTCGTGCTGATGGGCGACATCAACGCCGTGGCGGAAATCATTTCCATGTTCTTCATGGTGACCTACGGGGCCATTTGCCTCGTGTCCTTCTTGGAGCACATGGCGGCCGACCCGAGCTACCGTCCCACGTTCCGCTCGCACTGGTCCATCAGTTTGATGGGGGCGGTGCTGTGCGTGGTGCTGATGTTTGGGATGAACCCCACGTACGCCACAGCCAGCCTGCTGATCATGGTGGCCATCCACGCGTGGGTGTCCCGTCGGGGAGGAGGCCAAAAAGGCATGGTCCGTCTCTTCCGCGGGGTCATCTTCCAGCTGCAACGGGCATTGCAGCTCGCCTTGCAGATGAGCGACGACGACGACCTGGAAGAGTCCACGGGGTGGAGGCCTTTCGTGCTCGCCATTTCGCCGGACACCTTCCTGCGCAAGGAAGGGTTTGACATGGTCCGTTGGGTGGCGTACCGGCACGGGTTTGGGACGTACATGCATTTCATCAAGGGCTTTTTGACGGACGAGACGCAAGCCGACGCCAGAGAGGCCCAAGCCGAACTGGTCAAGCGGGCCAGGGGCAACAAGAGCCGTGTGCACCTCGACACCATCATCAGCCCGTCGTACACGTCCGCCATTGCGCAGTGCATCCAGCTGCCGGGCATTTCAGGCAAGGGGAACAACCTCTTCTTGATGGAATACGCACCGGACCATCCGGCCAACCGGGACCAATTGCTGGACAACTTCTCCTTGCTGGTTGCGGCTGGATTGGATTTGGCGCTCTTGCGAAGCAGCGGACGAGAGTTTGGCAACAAGCACGACATCCACTTGTGGATCAACCCAGACGACGCAAGCAACTCGAGCCTGATGATCTTGTTGGCGTACATCCTCCAGGGACACCCCGAATGGGACGAGGCCAACATCAGCGTGTTCTTCTTGCACGACGGCGACAAGGCCAAGGAAGAGGAGGAGGCCCTGCGTGAGAGCATCTTGGAAGGCCGCCTTCCCATTGCAGAGCAAAACATCGAGCACGTCACCCACGAGGGCAGTTCCGTGCAAACCATCAAGAACAAATCGGGTGGTGCGGACCTTGTCATCTTGGGATTCACCCAACGAGACATTGAAACCATGGGCGAAGACGCCTTCGAGCGGTTCAATGGTTTGGGCGAAATCCTCTTTGTCCACGGCCTCAAACCCCTCGTGTTGCAATGAGCAAGCGCCTCCTTCTTTTGCACGGTCCCAACCTCAACCTGTTGGGGCAACGCGATGCCTCGATGTACGGTTCCATGACGTTGTCTGAGCTTGAAGCGTCTGTGCGCAATCATGCCGAATCGCTGGGTGCCTCCCTCGACTGCATTCAAAGCAACGTGGAAGGCGAACTCGTGAACGCCTTGCACGAGGCGCAGGCCTCGTGTCACGGCATCGTCTTCAACCCTGGTGGATACAGCCACACGTCGGTGGCCCTGCGCGACGCCGTGGAGGCCATCTCGGTCCCCACCATTGAAGTGCACTTGAGCAACATCCACAGCCGCGAGGACTTCCGGAAAAAGAGCCTCACCGCTCAGGCCGCCCGTGCCTGCATTTCAGGACTGGGGCTTCAGGGATATTTGAGCGCAGTCGATGCGCTCATTCGTTGAAGGAAATGTTCAGCGGCCTTTTCGCCCCGGCGATGGATCGAATTTCTTGACCCAGCACATTCCAGTTGAGTGGCCTTCGGGGTGGATGTGCAGTACTCCTCCATGCTTCACCACCATGGTCCCGCCATCAATGACCAATTCGCCGCCTTGATCGACATGCATGCTGGAAGAGGCGTGAATGGTCCCGATTCCACCAGGTTCTATGCGTACGGCTGTTCCATTGAAAATGTCCAATCTTCCTACGGCACCGGTCGATTGTCCTGTGCGGAGCTCACCTCCTGTTTTGACGAGATCTCTGACCTGTCATCATCGTCGGTGACAATGGGCTGGAACGCCCCCCACCGAAGGCTTGTCCACCCCGCAGAAATCTCATCCTGAGGCGACGTGATGGGTTGCGGACGTGGAGTTTGCGTCTGTCAGACGTGGCTTGACAGCTGTCAGGCCTTCTGGCGCTGGAGTTTGGCCAACCGACGATTGAACGCTTGGGCCAATTGCTG
>WTJL01000058.1:23093-25362 GCA_011524845.1 Flavobacteriales bacterium
CCTTCTGGCGCTGGAGTTTGGCCAACCGACGATTGAACGCTTGGGCCAATTGCTGCGCCTCCTTGAGGTCGAGCTGCTTTCCAAAGACATAGGTTTTGCCTTGGATGGTCAATTGGATGCGGTCGCCGCCGACCACCCAAAACTGCTGTTCCATGGACTCCAAGAAGGAGCGGGTGTTGGGCTCAGGAACTTGGGCAGGGGTGAGGTCGGCCAGGGGCGCGGTGAACGCGCGGCCGGGGCGGGTGCCGTGGTCAAGACGCAGTTCCACACCGTCTTGGCTCAACTGAATCACTTCCAGGCCGGAACGACGCCACCGCACGGCACGCCATGCGCGGAAGGCGAAATAGGCCCAGAAGCCCAAGCAAATGCCGTAGAACGTGCGCTCCGAACCGGGGAAGGTGACCATGCCGTAAAGCAACATTCCGCCAAGGCCAATCCACGCCCCAAACCACAACTCCAACGACTGCCTTTGCCACGAGGGGATGGTGCCCGCGACGGTGGCCATCCAGCGGTCGCCTTGGCTGGTCATCACAATGCGGTCCCCAATGCGTGAGCTGCTCATGCGGAAGTGGATTCAAGCGCACGGTGGTAGACGTGCAGGTAATCGGGCAGGATGCGGTGGATGGTGAATTCCGCGGCACGTGCTTTGGAGCGCGCTTTGTATCCGGCAAGGTGGTCGTCGCCGAGGATGTGCAGGGCGTCTTGGGCCATGCCATCCACGTCGCCCACAGCACGGAGCGCCCCCGTCTCGTCCTGAAGGTTGACCTCAGGCAAGCCCCCGACGTTGGAGGACACCACGGGAACCCCCGCTGCCATGGCCTCCAAAGCGACCAGCCCAAAGCTTTCCGTCTCCGACGGGAGCAACAAAAGGTCAGAGATCAACAGCGGCTCAATGGGGTTTTTCACTTTGCCCAAGAAGACCACGTCGCTGTCGATGCCCTTCGATCGGCACAACGCTTCCGCAGCCGCTCGCTCCGGACCGTCGCCCACCATCAGCAGTGTGGCGCGCCTCTCCTCGCGCACCCGAGCGAACACCTCGACCACGTCTTGCACACGCTTGACCGGTCGGAAGTTGCTGATGTGGCACAGCATGGGGGCGCCTGACGGAGAAAGTTGTGCCCTGAACCCGTCGTCCGCAGGCCGCTCAAAGTGAGAAGGACAGACAAAGTTGGGCACCACGTCGATCTCGCGTGTGATGTCAAACGTGGATTCGGTGTCGTCTTTGAGGCTTTGCGACACCGTCGTGACCGCATCGCTGGCGTTGATGGCGTGGGTGATGACGGGCTTAAACGACGCGTCTTTGCCCAGCAAGGTGATGTCTGTGCCGTGCAACGTGGTCACCACTGGCACGTTCAATCCAGCTTCGGCCAAAATGCGTTTCGCGTTCACCGCCGCACTCGCGTGGGGGATGGCGTAGTGAACGTGAAGGAGGTTGAGGTTGTGGGTTTGGACGACCTCCACCATTTTGCTCGTCAAGACCAGCTCGTATGGCGGGTAGTCAAACAAGGGGTATTTCGACACTTCCACCTCGTGGTAGAACACCCCCGGGTGGAACGACCCCAACCGCACCGGTTGGTGGTACGTGATGAAGTGCACCTCATGCCCTTGATGGGCCAAGGCCTTGCCCAATTCGGTGGCCACGACGCCGCTGCCCCCAAACGTGGGGTAGCACACGATGCCAACGCGAAGCGGAGTTGAGGAGTCACTCATGGACATCGGAGAAACGGCTCGTTGCGCCAAGATGTTCGAGGAGGACCCGTTGAATTTCTGTGCGCGTGTCCAGACGAAGCAAACGCGTGTTGCTGGCGTCGGGGTAGGTCCGGTTGCTCAAGAACACATAGACCAAATCGTAGGCAGGATCCACCCACACCAACGTCCCCGTGAACCCGGTGTGCCCAAAACTCTCCCACGACGCCAAGTCGCAGGTGGGGCCAGAATCGGGTTCGAGGGCGGGTTTGTCAAAGACCAATCCACGACGGTTGTCGCCCTCGGGAAAGCCGCGCTGTGTCCAAGCGTTCAGCACCGCTTCAGGCACCAATTCCACCCCGCGCAGGGTGCCGCCCCGCAACCACGTTTCGCCCAATTCAGCCAAGTCGTACGCATTGGAAAACAGCCCCGCGTGGCAGCCCACCCCGCCTTGCATGGCGGCCCCGGGATCGTGAACCGTGCCGCGCACCTCTCCCTGGCGAAAGACCTCGTCCATCTCAGAAGGGGCGATGTTCTCCCGCGCAATCCCGCGCTCCAAGGGGTTGTAGCCCATGCTCGACCA
>WTJL01000058.1:25462-34272 GCA_011524845.1 Flavobacteriales bacterium
GAGTCCGGCTTGGTGGGTGACGAATTCTCGGACGGTGCGTGTGCCCATCGCATGGTCCTCCAATTCAGGCAGGACCTCGGCCATCGTTTGGTCCACCTCCAGCGCTCCCTCTGCGACCAGCCCCATCAAGATGTTGGCCGTCACGGCCACTTTGGTGATGCTCGCCACATCGTACACCGATTCAGGGGTCACAGGAGCCACGCCGTCCAACGTGCCAAAGGACTTGTCCATGACAATGTTCCCTTGGTGCGCCACCACCACGCGGGCTCCTGGAAGGGCGCCTTCTTCGAGGGCCACGTTCAAGAGGCTGTCCACTTGGGCAGAAGGCGCAGCCCAAAAGCCAGTCCGCTCTTCCGTCCATCGTCCCAGCCGTTGGTGTCCGCTCCACGCCAAACCGTCGCCCACCTTCCAAGGACCTTGGGTGGGAGAGACGGGCAACGCACCCTGCACTGCAGCCACCCCCACCAGGGCGTCGGCCACAGCCTCGCAGGTGCGAGGGTCGTCTTGGTAGGCCACAAGCAGGGCACCCGCACGGGAAGACAGGGACACCAAATCTTTCAAGGCGTAAGGGTTGCCCATCCAGACCACGGTCACCTTGTCGGGCGAGACGCCCCAGGATTGAAGGGCCTCCGCGAGGGCCGACACGCCTTCAGGTTGGAGGCCAAAGTTCCTCGACGGCCTGTGGCTCATTTCGGTGGCCGTCACCACAATTCGGTCTGCCTTCACGGCGCTTTTTTGGACCGCATCCCGGCCGAGGCCGCTGCCGTCTTTGCCGAGGACATGCCTGTCCACTGTCCAGCTCGCTCCGAGATGGGCCGAGAGTTGGGCTTCCAAGGGCGCGCACGAGGATTCATGGTTGGCCAAGTCGAGCATGGTCAGGTGGCCTTCAGAGGCCAACAACGGCGCGGCCGTCAAGGAATCCGTTCCAGGGAGTGCGGTCAAACTCTGCGCGAGCAGTTCCCGATGGATGACGTCGGCATGGGGTGGCTCCCAAGGTGTCCCAGCCGCGGGAAGGCTGTCCTGCGCGTGGCACCATTGCTTGGCCAAGAGCACCCTTCTGCACTTTTCCGTGACGGCGACAGAATCCAAGGTGCCCGAGGCGAGGGCCTCCATGGCTTCGTCGATGGCGGCCACCGGATCACCTGGAAAGAGCAGCACGTCGTTCCCGGCCAACACCGCGTCGCGGATGCGAGGTCGGTCGCCCACGAAATCGGCGAAGCCTTTCATGCTCATGGCGTCGGTGAACACGAGTCCTTCGAACCCGAGCTCGCCGCGCAGCAAGCTGTCCACAATCAGTGGCGACAGGGTGGAGGGCTGGGCTTCGGTGCTGTCGAGGCTCGGAATGTCCAGGTGCGCCACCATGACGGCCCCCATGCCCCGATCAAACGTGTGTCGGAAGGGGGCGAGTTCCACGGAATCCAAACGGGCGCGGTCGTGGCTGATGGTGGGAAGGGTCTTGTGAGAGTCGCTGTCGCTGTCCCCGTGGCCAGGGAAGTGCTTGGCGGTGGCCAGCACGTGGACGTCTTGCAGTCCGTCGGCGTAAGCCTGCCCCAGCTCGCCAACCCAATGCACATCTTCGCCAAAGCTGCGGCTTCCAATCACGGGGTTGAGCGGGTTGGAGTTGACGTCCACCACAGGGGCGAAATTCACATGCACCCCGGTGGCGCGAAGGCTTTGCCCCACCACTTGGCCAAACAACCGAACCAACTCTGGATTGCGCGTGGCACCCAATGTCATGGCGCGGGGGAACGACCGCGTGCTGTCCAAGCGCATCCCCAACCCCCACTCGGCGTCGGACGACACCATCAAGGGCACCTTGGCTTGGGCCTGCAACCGCTTCAAGCGAATGCGTTGGTGCTCCGGGCCGCCCTGCATGCAAATGACCCCGCCCAATCCCAACTCACGGGTCCAGCGTTCGGCCTCCGCCCAACCGGCGGTGTCGGTTCGCGAGTAAATGGGAACCATGAGCAATTGCGCCACGCGCTCTTCCATGCTCAAGGTGGCCAGCACGCTGTCCACGGCGGGGCTGTCCGCAGACAGGAACGCTGGACGAATGGGGTCTGAATCGGCGAGAGGAGCTTGGGCCTGGTGGCATCCAGCCCATGAAAGCAGGGCCAAGCAGGTGTAGAGAAGGCGCACCATCAAGAGGCGTCCTCCATGCGGGTGCGCGCTAGGGACACGAGGAAGTTGAACTGTTCTTCCACGGTCAAATCGCTGTTGTCCACCACCACGGCGTCTTCTGCCTGACGCAAGGGGGCCACGGCACGCTCGGAATCGATGCGGTCGCGCTCGAGCACGTTGTCCAACACCTCGTCGAACGTGACCTCTTTTCCTTGGGCCTTCAGCTCATTGAGGCGACGGTACGCTCGGGTTTCAGGGTCGGCGGTCATGAAGACCTTGAGCTCGGCCTTGGGCAACACCACCGTGCCGATGTCCCGCCCGTCCATCACGACTCCGCCGGCTTCCGCCATGCGTTGCTGGATGGCGACGAGCTTGGTCCGCACCTCGGGCACCCGGGCCACGAGGCTCACTTTGGAGGCCACTTCCATGGTGCGGATTTCCTTTTCCACGTTGATGCCGTTCAAGTGAATTTCACTCTGCTCGGTCTTGGGGTTGTACCGGAAGGCCAGGAACATGCGCTCCAGTCCAGCCCGCAGACCGACTTCGTTGACGACGGTGTCCACCACGCTGCGTTCGCGCATGGCGTGCAAGGTGGCGGCGCGGTACATGGCGCCGGTGTCGATGTAGACGTAGTTCAGCTCCTTGGCCAGGGACTTGGCCAAGGTGCTTTTTCCAGCACTTGAGTGCCCGTCAATGGCGACGTTGATTCGGCTTCTCCCCATGCGTCGAAGATAGGTTGGACCCGTTGAATATCAGGGGGTCTGCGGTGTGGTTTTGTTCCCGCTTTGGGGCAGCTTCAAGACCAAGCCCAAATGGGTCGAACTCCCCGCAAAGTGATACGTGCTTCGGGCAAGGCTGAAGTCGACGCTTCGGAACTGCCCGCGAAGGCCCACGGACAGACCGTTGATCCCGGTTCGGCCGGCGGCGGACATGGTTTTCTGCCGCTGGTGGTTGTAGCCCAAATAGCCCCGGAGCTGCTCGCCCAAACGCAGCGTCACGCCGCCGGTCAGGTGGCGAAAGAACTGGTCGCCCCACACCCAGGTGTCGTTGGGGATGACCTGACCCGTGAGTGGATCGTAGAGGTCGTCGTAGGTGCCTTCAGGGGCCAAATCCCAGGTCTCCAGCCGTTGAAGCCGGAGGTGAAACGTGAACGGGGCGTTGGGAAAACTTTGGGTCAGTCCGAGTTGAACGTTGTGCGGCAGACGGCCTTCCGGCATGATGCCTGAGAAATCTTCTTGCACTCCCACGTTGGAGATCAGGAGGCCCACAGCGCCGTATCCATTGCGGCTGCGACGCACCACGCCGAGGTCAAACCCCAGGACGCCCGCATTGACCTGCTCCAAATTGCGCAGTCCTGCGTAGCCCGACACGCCGACCACCCAGAGGGTGTCCAGCACCCAAGACGTGCCGTATTGGGCGGCATAGTCGCCGCCTGAAAACGCGCCAGTGGGGTCGCCCGCCGCTGAGACGCCTTCAAATTCCCCGTAGGTCGCAAACCTTATGCCGACGTAAGAGGCCCTTCGGCCCGTGGGCGCCAGAGGCACCGCCACAGCACCGCCGCGAATGCCAGCGAAATAATCGAGGTAGGATGTGTACACATTGCGCTCCACGGTCGAGTCCATGGCGGCAGGATGCAACACGGCGGACCACCCGTCCCCTCGAACAGGCGCCACATCCAATCCGCCCAAGGCGGCGTTCCGTGCATCTGCGGCCACATCCCAAGCCAAGGAAGGAGGGACGTCGCTCGCCGTTTGGGCGAATGACGTCGACACCCACCACCCCAAGCCAGCGGTCAACACAAGGATGCGGAATCGGAACATGGGGAGCAAGTTAGGCAGAGACAATGCGCAAGGGACGTTCCACTTGCTGTCCCAACAACGCACGGTCCACCACTTCTCGCATGTGGGTGACGTAAGTGAAGGTCAATCCCTTGATGTAGCGCGGGTTGATGTCGTCCACATCTTGGCGGTTGCGTTCGCACAGAATGATTTCCTTGATGCCCGCCCGCTTGGCGGCGAGGATTTTCTCTTTGATCCCGCCCACGGGGAGCACTTGGCCTCGGAGGGTGATCTCGCCGCTCATGGCGAGGTACTTCCGAACCTTGCGTTGGGTGAATGCGCTGGCCAGCGCCGTCAACATGGTGACCCCGGCACTCGGTCCATCCTTGGGAATGGCGCCCTGAGGCACGTGGATGTGCACGTTCCACTTGTCGAAGACGTCAGGCGTCAAGCCAAGCCAGTCGGCATGGGCTTTCAGGTGTTGCAGCGCAATGATGGCCGACTCCTTCATGACGTCCCCGAGGTTGCCCGTCAGCGTCAGTTTTCCCGTGCCTGGGGTCAACGATGATTCGATGAACAGGATGTCGCCACCCCGCGGGGTCCAAGCGAGCCCCGTGACCACGCCGGCCACGTCGTTCCCTTCGTAACGGTCTTTTTCACGCGCAATGCCCAGGATGTCGTGCAGGTGGTCAGACCCCACTTCCACGTCGTGGGCCTCTTCGAGGGCCAGCTGCTTGGCGCGGTGACGCACGATTTTGGCCAAACGCTTGTCCAAACCACGCACGCCGCTCTCGTTCGTGTACTGTTCCACCACCGATTGAATGGTGGCCACAGGAACCTTGAGTTGGGCAGGGGCCAAGCCCGATTCGTTCAAGTGCTTGGGCAGGAGGTGACGCTTGCCGATCTGCACCTTTTCTTCCAAGGTGTACCCGCTGACATCGATGATTTCCATCCGGTCCCGCAAGGCCGGTTGGATGGTGCTGAGGTCGTTGCAGGTGGCCAAGAACATGACCTTGCTCAAGTCGTAATCGAGGTCGAGGTAGTTGTCATGAAACGTGTGGTTCTGCTCTGGGTCGAGCACTTCGAGCAGGGCAGAAGAGGGGTCGCCGTGGTGGTCTCGGCCGAGCTTGTCGATTTCATCCAGCACAAACAGCGGGTTGCTGGTCCCCGATTTCTTCAGGTTTTGAAGCACGCGACCGGGCATGGCGCCGATGTACGTTTTTCGGTGCCCGCGGATCTCGGCCTCGTCTCGCAGTCCGCCCAAGCTCATGCGCACGTACTGGCGACCCAAGGCCTCGGCAATGCTTCGTCCCAACGACGTCTTGCCTACGCCCGGAGGTCCGTACAAGCAAAGGATGGGCGCCTTGAGGTCGCCCTTGATTTTGAGCACGGCCAAGTGTTCGATGATGCGCTCCTTCACCTTCTCCAAGCCATAGTGGTCTTGGTTCAACACCGCTTGCGCATGGTTGAGGTCGAAGTTGTCTTGAGACACCTCGTTCCACGGAAGGTCGAGCAAGGTGTCGAGGTAGTTCGCTTGAACGCTGTATTCGCTGGCTTGCGGGTTCATCCGTTCCAACCGTCCGATTTCTTTGTCGAAGGCCTCTTGGGCGTGATCGGGCCAATCTTTTGTGGCCGCCTTGGCCCGTTTCTCCAAGATTTCTTCCTTCAGCGGGTTGGACCCGAGCTCTTCCTGGATGGTTTTCATCTGCTGATGCAGGAAGAATTCACGTTGCTGTTGGTCGAGGTCGGTTTTGACCTTTCGCTGAATGTCTTGCTTCAAAGACAGCATCTGCTTCTCCTTGTGAAGGAGTTCAAGCACTTTTTGGGCGCGCTCCCGCAGGTCCACCTCTTCGAGGATGACTTGTTTGTCCTCCACCTCGACTTGCATGTTGCTTCCGATGAAATTCACCAAGAAGCCCAAACGGTCGATTCCCTTGATGGCCTCCGCGGCCTCTGTGGGAATGTTGGGGTTCATTTCAATGAGCTCGGCGGAAAGGTCTCGGAGGCTTTCAATCATCGCCTGGCTTTCCTTTTCAGGAAGGGGTTCGTCAATGCCACCGTAGCCTTCGACTCGGGCTTTGTGGTAGGGCTCCTCCTGGACAATCTCGGTCCACTTGAAACGCTGTTGGCCTTGCAAGATCACTGTGTTGGTGCCGTCGGGCATCTTGAGCATTTTCAAGATGCGGGCCACAGTGCCCACCTTGTTGAGGTCTTCCGGGCCTGGGATTTCCGTGTCGTCCTCTTTTTGGCTGACCACACCGATCAACGCTTCCGACTTGTTCGCCTCGCGGATCAACCGCACGCTGCGGTCGCGTCCGACGGTGATGGGGATGACCACGCCCGGAAACAGCACCGTGTTGCGCAGAGACAGCAAGGGAAGCTCTTCAGGCACTTCCTTTTCGTGCATGGCGTGTTCGTCCTCCTCCGTCAAGATGGGGATGAAGTCTTGGTCTTGGGTGTCGCTCAGTCGCATGGCCTTCGTCATTTGGATTGGACAAGGTCAAAGGGCGTGCCAAACGGCCTCTCGCCTTCGCCTCTGTCACATCCAACGACAGGTTGTCCCATTCGTTGTGCCAGACCCCCACTTTCGTCAGAGACTGCGACAGGATGTCAGGTGCGGTGTTTTCAGCTCACCCGTGCAGCGAACGCGCGACGGATGCGGTCTTCGTCGTCTTGGGTCAACTCCACCTTCCGCCGGGCCATGACCTTTCGTGCGGTCGACAAAGCGCGTTCCACGTCGTGAACGTCGCCTTCGGTTCCCCAAGAGAAAGAGGGGAGGTGCTTTGGGGGCATTCCAGCCCCAAATACGTTGCACATGGCGCCCACCACCGTGGCGGTGTTGAATGCGGTGTGGATGGCGGACTTGCTGTGGTCGCCCATGATCAGCCCACAAAACATGCGGCCACGGTTGCGCCATGTGGAGGCCTCCGCATCCCACTCGGCAATGTCCCCGTAGGTGTTTTTCAGGTTGCTGCAGGTGGTTTCAGCCCCGAGGTTGCACCACGATCCGAGCACTGCATTCCCTAAGAATCCCCCGTGGGCTTTGTTGGAGTGGTCGTGAACCACCACGTTGCTCAATTCGCCGCCGACCTTGCATCCACGTCCAATGGTGGTGGGGCCGTACACCAACGTGCCCATGCGAAGGGTCGAGCCTTCCCCCAGCGCGAACGGGCCACGAATTCGGCAGCCTTCCATGATTTCGGCATCGGGTCCGACGACAATGTCGCCGCCTTCCGTGTTCAAGGAGACGTCGCGCAACACCGCCCCAGGCGCGAGGTGAACGCGCTCGAGCGGTCCATGGACGATGACTCCGGCGTTGCGCCAGGCGTCTCGTTCCTCCTCTTGAAGGGTGCGCAACCGCCACGCCAGCTTGAGCCGGTCCAAATCGCCCGACAGTCCTTCCCCGGCGCGTTCGAACAACATCGGCGCATCGTGGAGCATGTCGGGGGCACCAGGGGTCACCCGCTCCGAGGCGTTCTCCCCGCATCTGGCGATCTGGAGGCCGTCGTGTTCCCATGCCTGGCCATCGGTCAGGGCCGCCACCATTCCGGCGTTGGCTGCCGTAGGCAACAGCCGAGGATGCAGTTGGACATGCGGTTTGGCTTGCAGCAAATCTTTCCATTGATTTGCAATCGACCGCACCCCAAAGTGCAGCGCGTGCTCGTCGCGCAGGACGTTCAAAGGGTACAAGTCGGCGGAAGGAAGGACCTCCATGAAAACAGATGCTGCCATATCGCAAACTTATGATGTGAACCAAAGCGGTCGTTCAGGTGTTCGTTGGTTTGGCACACCTCACAATCACCAAGAGAGCGGCGTGAAGCAAGAGTTTTCCATCAAGGACTTAGAGAATCTGTCAGGCGTCAAGGCACACACCATCCGTGCCTGGGAGCAGCGCTATGCCTTGTTGAATCCTTCGCGTTCGGACACCAACATCCGCACCTATTCTGGAGAAGACCTGAAGCGTTTGTTGAACGTGAGCCTGTTGGTGGAACGCGGTTTGAAAATCTCCAAAGTGGCGGTCATGACCACGGAGGAATTGAACAAAGCCGTGGTGGAGGCACCGGTGGAAGGTGGCCAACAGGGTGAATTGGTTGCTCAGCAACGGCTGAAGGTGGCCATGATGAGCTACGACGAGCAGCTCTTTCGCGACACCATGGACGAGTGTGTGGGGCGCCTGGGGTTTGAAGCGACCATTGTCAGTGTATGCTTGCCCTTCCTCGCGGAAGTGGGGGTGCTGTGGCTGACCGACGCCATTTGCCCGGCGAACGAGCACTTCATGAGCAACCTGCTCCGTCAGACGTTGTACGCCCAAATCCACGACGCGCCCATCCCCGACGTGACCGACGACACGGTCTACGTGCTGTACCTGCCGGAACGTGAGATCCACGACATTTCCCTGCTCTTTGTGCATCAGTTGTGCCGTGCCCACGGCAAGCGCAGCGTGCTGTTGGGCCAAAGCGTGCCGTTCGATGACCTGCCTGCGGTGGCTGCACAGTTCCCCAACGTGGCGTTTGTGACCTACTGCACGACATCTCCGGCCGAGCACCAAGCTCAGGCGTACGTGGACCGCATTGTTCGGACATTCGAGGGGAGCGACATCACGTTCCATTTGGCTGGAAGCGTGTTCAAAGAGGCCTCACCCGCCCAAGGCGTCACGATCGACGTCACTGGAGGGGATTTGGTCCAGCGGTTGTTTTGAACAGCCACCCCACATTGTTTGTTGAACGAAATTTTTGATTGTAACCTGTTCGTAATCAGCGTTCAGGGCACTTTTGTTGAACATTTTGGGAAAATTGTTGAACAAAATTTTGGCTTCAACGAAGTTTTGTTGAATCTTTGGCTTGAATCGTTAAACAAATCGATCATGAGCACACTCGAATTCAACCAGCTTCTTGTCAGCCAGTCTGACTT
>WTJL01000026.1 GCA_011524845.1 Flavobacteriales bacterium
TCAGCATCCAGGAAGACGGCTCGTATCACCTGAACGGGGAGGTTCGGCCCATTTCTCGCACCGACCTCGAGCCCAAGCTCAAGCTGGAAATGGACAAGCAGGCGGAAAAGGTGTTGTACCTGCAAGTCGACAAAAACGTCCCCACAGGCCAAACCGTCGAACTCATCGGCATGGCCAAGGCCAACCAATGGAAGGTCATGCTGGGATCCAACCCGGCCAGCGCCAAATAACCCGCAACCCCTAAGACTTTCATGTCCAACAAGGAACAACTCGAGCAAGCGCGCCTCTCGCAGGAGAAGCGCAACCAACGGCAAGCTGCTGCGTTGAGCGGCCTCTTGTTCGTGGGGGTGCTCGTGCTGTGTTTCTTTTTGACGGCGTTCACCATTCAGGACCCTCCTCCCGGGGAGCAGTTCGTCGCGGTGGGCTTCGCCGATTTGGGAACGACGGAGGATGCGGGAGGCGACACCGACACGGAAACGCCGAGCGAAGTCGTGCAGGAAGCGGTGGAAGAAGCCGTGGCCGCATCGGAGCCGGAACCTGTGGTCCAGGAAGCGGCAGAGGAAGTCGCCACCCAGGAGTCGAGCGAAGTGGCCGTCAACGTCAAGCCAGATCCCGATCCGGAGCCCGAGCCCGAGCCTGAACCCGTGCGTGAGCACCGCGCGGCCCACCTGTTCCAAAACCTCGGCAACCCAAGCGCCGGCGGCGGCGGATCTCAAGGAAGCACAGAGGGCACAGGCAATGAAGGTGAAGAGGCTGGTAAAATCGACGGTCGAGGGGTGGTCTCTGGCGATTTTGGCGACGCGATGTTGAATGGCGGCACCATGATTGGAGAGCCTCGTCTTGCAGAAAAGCCTCAAGAGCAGGGCACGGTGCGTGTGAACATTGTGGTCGACGCCGCAGGAAAGGTGATCCAAGCCTCTCCAGACTACCAATCTGCGGTCACCACGCTGACGGATTCCTACCACGTCAACCTCGCCATGCGCGCAGCCAAGACCGCCTTGTTCGATTCGGACCCCATGAAGCCCCGCCGCTCGGGCTACATCACCATCCGCTTCGACCTTGAGTAAGACGGCCTACGAACGCGCCGTGGAGGCGCTGTTCACCCAACTCCCCATGTTTCAACGCCAAGGTCCCGCGGCCTACAAGGCGGACCTCAGCGCCACCAAGCTGGTGTGTGCAGCGTTGGACCATCCCGAAAGGACCTTGAAGTATGTCCACGTTGCCGGAACCAATGGCAAGGGCACGGTCTGTCACATGGTGGCGGCAGCGCTTCAGCAGGCTGGCCATCGCGTGGGGCTGTTCACGTCTCCCCACCTTGTGGATTTTCGTGAGCGGATTCGGATCGACGGAGAGTGCATTCCCGAGGAAGCTGTGGTGGACTTTGTGGCACGTTGGCAAGCTGCGGACGGAGGGTGGGGGACCCCCTCCTTCTTTGAGCTGACGTTTGGCATGGCCCTCGATCACTTCAGGCGCGAGGCGTGCGACATTGTTGTCTTGGAGACAGGCATGGGCGGACGGCTGGATTCGACCAACGTCATTCCCACTGCGGAGGTGTGCGCAGTCACAAACATTGGTCTCGACCATCAGCAATTCCTTGGTCCGGACATTCGAACGATCGCCAAGGAGAAGGCGGGCATCTTCAAGGACGGTGTGCCGGTGGTGTTGGGTCCCATGCGGCCTGAGGCCCAATCGGAGATGTTGTCCGCAGCGATGAAGTCGTCGAGCGAAATGCACTATGCACGCGATGTGGAATCTGAGGCCAGCGCGCATTTGGGCGTGGAAGCCTCTTTGGTCAAGGAGAAAAACCTGAGCACAGCGCTGGCTGTCCTTCAGGTGTTGCAAAGCGCAGGGTGGGACCTTTCCGAACGGGCCATTCAGGATGGATTGGCCGATTACGCCCACCTGACAGGTCAACGCGGTCGATGGCAGCGCGTCGACATGCCCCATGCAGCGACGGTGGTGCTCGATGGTGCGCACAATGTGGACGGTGTGGCCGCCACGGTCAAGGCGCTGCGGGGACTGGCTGAAGAGCGCGGAGGCCGATTGACGGTGATTTGGGGCGCAGTGGCGGACAAAGACCACAGCGAAGTCATGGCCTTGTTGCCAGAGGAAGCGTCGTACGTGTGGTGTGCGGCTGACATTCCGCGCGCCATGCCGGCAGGTGCGGTCTCCCAGCTTCGACCGGGGCTGAAGGGCGTGGTCGTCGACCGTCCTGTGAAGGCATTGGAACGCGCGTTGATGGAGGCTTCTTCGGAAGACGTGGTGTGGGTGGGTGGAAGTTTGTTTGTGGTCGGCGACGTGTTGAAGGACGCCCCGTCCGTCTTCGCACAGTGGCCTGCATGAGACCATCTCCAGGCCCGGGCACAAAAAAGCCCCTGCGTGGCAAGGGCTTTTTGAAGGAAGTGGGCGGTGAGGGACTCGAACCCCCGACCCCCTCGGTGTAAACGAGGTGCTCT